>NZ_JAVJSQ010000022.1 GCF_040219335.1 Gimesia sp.
CCCTGCGGTCATTCAATCCCCATAGTCGAAAACGTCCCTGCGGTTCAGTCCAATAGATCATATGCCGCGTGTTGAGTACCCCGAAAAACCGCTCCACCTGAATGCTAACACGCTGCATATAATCCTATTTATTATGACACGTTTTGGGGCAAAATTTAGTTTTTACGGGAATCCCGTTCTGCGTCGTCCGGTTCATACTTTTTGACAATTGATCTGGCAATCAGCTGTAACAGCCGATGCACGGGGCTTCCCGGAATGACGGGGCCGGTTGGCTTCACGTTTTTCTTTTTGGTTTGGGAGTGTCTGGCTTTCAAAATAGCTCCTTTCAGATAGCGCATTAAAAAACCCCGGCAACTTGCCGGGGTCGGATCAGGAATCAATGGGGGTGTTCATTTTCAGAGTGGAGGTCGCTGATAACCGGGCTTCGGCTGAAAAGAATACTTTTTGTTCCTGTGCCTGCGCAGTTTTTTATAGTCGTCAGGCGGTTCATCCAAAAATATGTAAGGACTTGTCAGTCCCTGTTCCAGCATCTGCTGATGCAGCTTCAAGGCTTTCCAGACCGCGGTCTGAGTGGGGTTACCATCCAGCCGACTCGCAATTTCCCGCTGTTCCAGTCCAGCAGCAGCCAGTCTGACGGCTTCCGGTCGGATCAATTCACGTTGAGGGGGCTCAAAGAGATCCAGAGTCAGTTCCCTAGACAGTAACTGCTGTAACTCAGTAGACGCAGCTGCATCCGGAATGCTCCCTGCAAGATTAAGGCAGATCTTGGCACGAGGCAGTAGATGACCACCGTCAATCAGCCGTACTAGGTAGACATGAATTTCCGGGACCAATTCCCGGATCAAATCACCGAATTCATGAGAGTGGATATCGACATCTTCGAGGTGATGCTGCAAAATCCCCTTGAGCTCTAATGTGGATTTCGGAAGATCGAGTTGACGAGATCTTGCATGCTCTAATGCCCTCCGGTCAAGTAATAACTGTTTTTCTCGACCCTTTAACTCGGCAAGCATCTCAGAAAGAAAATCACCATCGATATCATCGATCTCCTTGAAAAACTTTTTGAGCTTAGCGCGTTCACGTTCAATGTCTTCCTCTTCCCGATTTAATTGATTTTCACGGGCAAGAAGTTTTTCAGGACCACCGGCATGCGTCTGCTGCACAATCTCTCGAAACTGAGAATCAATTTCATCCAGAGTCGCAACGCTATCCAGAACCACCTCCAGAAGTTTCTGTGCGGCTTCAGGCCCGTTAAACCCAACAGAGTTCCAGCAGTGCCACTCGCGGGAATTGGAGCACATCAGGTTGTCCGTCATGCCGTTCCCTCCCCACACGTAATGAAAACCGCAATAGAAGCAGGTAGCATGCTGACCAAAGGCCCGGGTCCGTTTCTTGGGAACCCGATGCCGTGAGTCAGTGCCATTCTGATTTTTCTTACGTTTATAATTCGCATTTTTCTCAGCTAAAGCTTTGAGAACGGGATCAATCTCATCAGGAGAGAAAAATGCCAGATGAGGTTCTTCTCGATACCGGGGACCATTCGGATTACGGACTGAGATTCTTCTGCCGGTTTCATGATGTTTGATGGAATGCTTATCTCCACGTTGCGGAAATCCTTTAAGTGTCGGATTACGGTAGAAGCGTAGCACCATACGTCCGTCCCATTGATCCTTACTGCAATAGGGACCTGGTGAAAATCCATTTTCGTTAAAGTATTCCGCAACGGCTTCGCCATTGAGAGTCCGTTTGAGGATTTGAAGACCTTCGCGTATGAATATAGTTGCATCTTCCTTCTTGACCCAATCTGAGTACGACTTGGCATTCTCAGGTTTGATATATCCAGCAATAGGGCAGGGAGTGGCACCTCCGTACTTTTCAAACCGATTCATCAACTTATGTTTCAATCGAAGAGATGTATGCGTATTGTGTTTCAGATGCTCTTTGCATGCATTAAGTACATCGTCTTCCCAATTTTCATTATTAGTGTCAATAAAATCATTGGGAGAAATGACTCTGGTTCCATGGTCGACCGCAATGCCACACAGACGATGAGCTGCTGGGCCACGTACCAAGCGACCAAGATCTTCGACAATTAATAAATCCAACTCATCTGAGTTGAGCCAGTTCTCGATCTTAAGAAGTTCCGGACGGTCAAGTCGCTCACCTTTTCCCTTGGTTGTGATTATCCGGAACTCAATCTCTCCATCGTACATTTCATAGGCAATCTGTTTGCCATGATCCACTTGATCATCCAGGCTGAGTTCTTTCTGGTTTGCACAACCGGAAATACGTCCTAGAATCCCAACGACCAGTGTATGACCATTCCGTGGTTTGAGTTCATTTTCTTCTCTATAGCTCATGCTTAAAACTCCCTTTTAAATGGGTATTTATTAATGTGTTCAAAGCGAGTCAGTATGCTTAGACTCAGACTTTTTTAGAATTGGTCCATCGCCTCGCATAAGCGAGAGACTGGGGCCAGAAGCGAAGAGCACGTTCGATCTCTCGCTTCTGCGTGGTGGCGCGAGTGTGCGTATACACGCCTGTCATCCCCAGACCGCCACTGCGGGCGTCCTCGCTCGGTTTATGCCCCAGTGTGACCTGACGAATGAGTGGATCGACGTTGGCATCCTGAAGCAGTGTGGCAAAAGAGTGCCGCCAGCTTTTGGGGCAGGAAGACTGTTTCAGACCTGCAGACTTGGCGGTACGGATAAACGATGTCCGCACACGCTCCGAGCGAATCACGCCGGCTTCACGCCAGACGGCTCGGGCGAGCTTCTCCTCCATGGTTTGCGAAAGAGTCAGCACACTTCCTGAGTCAGCATGCGAGATGCGTTGCCGAAGTTCTTCCTGGAGTGCCATCTGGTCCAGGTTTCCCAAAGGCGAGTTGAGGGGATCAAACTGGTGCCGGATAAATACAGGACCCGCTGTTCGATTACCAATCACCCTGCGTAAGACGGTGACCGCTTCCTCAATCAAGGGGACAGAGCGTTCGCGTCTGGTTTTGATTTTCCAGTGCAACTCTGGCTTGTTGCGAACATGCAGCCATCCGTTTTCCAGGTCGACGTCTTCGATCAGCAGATGGATCAGTTCGCCCGACCTTAATCCTGTCTTGGCAAGAATAAAGTGGATGGGAAAAGTCCAGTCATCCGCTTTCTGGAAGAATCTCAGTTCATCCTCCGCATCGAAGACAAAGATGGGTTTGGCATCTTCGATTCTCATCCGCTCCAGGTTGAGCTTGGAGAAAGGATTTTCGAAGTAGGGGGGAAGAAATCGTTGCTGGGCGGCATAGATATATACCGACCGACAGACTTCCAAAACGAAGCGCAGGCCTTTATCACGAAGTACCCGTTTGGCCGTGTTGGGATGGCCGTTTGGGGAAACTTTCTGCTTCCTCAGCCAGGCTACAAAATGGTCTGTGCGTATCGCATGCGCCAGGTCAGATGGACGGCATTCATTGAAATAGTTTTCAAGATGCTGGGTCGCCGATCGATAGCGTCTGATCGTGGCCGGAGAGGATGGAGCCACGGTTTCATGATGATTGAGGAAGGCCTGTCGCAGTTCTGAAAAACTGACAGACGTGAAGGAAAACAGAGTAGGGCTGGACGAAGCCAGCTGCGCATTGACTTGCGCCGCGATCTGCTCGGCTTCATCCTCTGTGTCAGCGACTCGCAACCGGACTGGCCGGTCTCCATCACGGTAGTAAAGATACCAGGCACCGTGATGCAGATAGTACGAAACACGCCCAACGCGTTTGCGTTGCGCAGACTTTTTGCGTCGTCTCATCAAAACCTCCTGTGCACACTGTGTGCACCAACTGTGCACCAGGGGGTTTATTACGACGCGCAAAAAACAACGCTAAGCTATTGAATTCAATAACTTAGCGCGTTTGGTCAGTTTGAAAAGCGGAGAGAGGGGGATTCGAACCCCCGGTACCTTGCGGCACACCGGTTTTCGAGACCGGCACATTCGGCCACTCTGTCACCTCTCCGGACGGACCGCGGCGCCCATACAGGGACTGCGGAGCCAGCGTGTTTCACAGCATATAAGTAACGTGGCTCAGCGTCAAATTCCAGCCGGGGCTGACTTTGCTTTTCCTGTAAAGACAAACCGAATCGCTTTGTCGTTCACTCTACAGTCGGTCGGGAGTCCAACTTTCCCCTCTTTTTTCACGTAGGAAACAGTGATTAACTGCGTTAAAAGGAAAGACCGGAAGGCCAGTCAGGCGCAGGAACAGCTTGAATTTGGACGATTCCGTGCATCTTTCTTGCAGACTCCCCGACGTCGGGATATGCTGGTATTCATAGAGATTTTCTGTAAAGAAAGGTTCCCTTTCATCTTGGAAAAATCATCTCTCGCAGAAAATTACTATCTGACAGCGAACATTTGATAAACGAAGTAGGTATGATGTATGCCGGGGTACGCCCATTCTGTGGGGTGCTTTCGACAGGCGTGATGTCACAGGTATCGATTCCTCATCTCTCACGGCCTCGGTTCATCCGTTCATTAGCAATGGAATTTAGAATATGCGTCTTTTCCATTTTGTTTCGATCGTGACTCTGTTTACGGTTTTGACTTTCGCGTCCTCTCTCCCAGCAGAAGAACAGTATCTGGAATTTGTGCAGGGGTTGCGTGAGAAAAATTATCACGATATCGCACTCGATTATCTGAATCAGATCGAAGCAGCCAAAGACACTCCGAAAGAGGTCCGCGAGCTGATTCCCTTCGAACGTGCCATGACGCTGATGCTGTTCTCGCGAACCCAGAAACTTCCCGAAGAGCAGGAAGAGACGCTGAATAAGGCACTGGCGCAGCTGGAACTGTTCGCCAAGCAAAACCCGAATCACCCCAAAGCGGGTACCGCGAATACAGAACGGGGAAAGATTATTCTGGAGAAAGCGGAAGTCGAAGTCCGCAAGGCCGAATCGCCGTCCGAGCAGAACAACAAAAAGGCCCACCAGGAGGCAGCCCGCAAGCTGATTGCCCAGGCACGCAGTATCTTCCAGAAAGCCTATGATCAGCACGAAAAGACCTGGAAATCGTTCCCGGCGACCTTTATCGACAAAAACAAAGAACCGGAAAAATACGAAGCCCGCGCCAAAGCGGAAATTCAATTCATGAGCGCGCAGCTGGACCTGGCTCAGTGTACTTATGCAGAAGCGCAGACTTATGATCCGGGCAGTGCCGACTTCAACCGGCTGCTGAAAAAGGCATCGGAAGAGTACGCCAAGATTCACGAACGTTACCGCAGCCAGGTGGGTGGTTTGTATGCCCGCATGTGGCAAGGGAAATGTTTTGAAGAGCAGGGCGAACTGGGCCGGGCCCTGGGGATTTATAACGAACTGCTGGGGCACCCAGGTAAATCGCAGCCCATCAGGCAGTTAAAAGACAACATTCTGCAGTTCCGCCTGATCTGTCTGAATGATGAAAAGAAAAAAGATTATCAACTGGTCATCAACGAAGCCGAGCAGTGGCTCAAGGAAAACCGGTCCCGCAGACGTACCGCTGTCGGCCAGGGAATCACCTGGGAACTGGCACGGGCACAAGAAGCACTGGCCACCCAGGAAGGGGTGAAACCGGCGGACCAGGAACGCATCCTGCGTCAGGCGTTGACCAACGCCCGCTTCGTGAATGCCTTCCGCGGGAAGTTTCGTGATGTCTCCCGTCTGATGATCGGCCGGATCAACGCGAAAATCCAGGGACGCGCAGGCGGCGATCCCGAAGACTTCGCCACCGCTTACGGCCTGGGGCAGGATCGTATTCAGCAGACTAAAACGCTGAAAGAGAAGGTAGCCGCTGCCAAAACACCAGCTGCCAAGAAAAAGGCGCAGGTGGAACTCGACCAGTTCATGGAAGAGACGGCACGTCTGCTGAAGCTGGGGCTCAAACTGGCTGACAAGAAAACCGATCCCAAAGAACTCGACCACGCCCGCTTCCTGCTCTGCTACACCTATTACAACCTGCGACGGAGTTATGAATGTGCGGTGCTCGGGGAATTCGTCGCCAATTACCACGACAAAGACAGCTCCCAGGTCGCCCTGGACGCCGCCTACCTGGCGCTGGCAGGTTATCTGCAGGCCTATAACGATTCCCCCAAAGAGCAACGTTATGTCGACAACCAGCACATGGAGAGTATCTGTAACCTGATCACAGAAAAATGGCCTGAGAGCGATCGAGCCAACGACGCGAAAATTCAGCTGGGTAACATTTACAGCCAGACCGAGCGTCCGGTGGAAGCAGCCAAATGGTACTCCAAGGTACCCGCTTCGGCCCCTCAATACGTCGATGCCCAGATCAAAGCCGGACAGGCTTACTGGAACAGTTACCTGACCGCTCTGGCCCGTCGTTCTGACGATAAACCCGCGAATCTGAATGAGTGGGCTTCACTGGCTGAGAAACACCTGCGAACCGGGATTGCTGCCACAGAGAAAAAAATACCGGCCAAAGATCCTGCTCCTGAGATACTGACCGCAGCCAAAACGTCCCTGGCGCAGATCGCATTGGACAAAGGCAACTACCAGGAAGCCATCGACATCCTGGGGAAAGATCCGCACTCGGTGCTCAAAGCAATTCATGTCGCTAAAGGTAAAAAACGTCCTGCCAAAGGGGTGCAGAGTTCCGAATTTGCCAATCTTGTCTACCAGTTACAGCTCCGCGGTTATATCGGCCTGCAGCAGATCGATCTGGCCCGGAAAGCGATGCAGCAGCTGGAAGAATCCGCCTCCGGTTCCGGAGGAGAAGCGATTACCGACATGTATCGGCAACTGGGTGAAAAAATCACTGAAGAAATTGAACGGCTGAAAGCGACCGGCGATACAAAGCGACTGGCAGACGTACGGAAATCACTGGAAACCTTCCTGAATGATATCTTCAAGCGGAAAGATCAGACTTATGGATCACTGGTCTGGATTGGAGAAACTTATTACGGAATGGGACTGGGAGCCAGCGAAGATCCGGCGACAGCGCGCAAGTATTTCGATAAAGCGGCAGCCGCCTTCGAAGAAATCAAGAAACGGCAGGCAGCCACGGGCGATTTCATTCCCGGCAATTTCGAAGTCGGCATTACTCTGCGACTGGTAAACTGCAAGCGGGAACAGGATGAGTTTGAAGCAGCCCTCACCCTGCTCACTCCCGTCTTAAAGGAAAAAGACAAGTCCCCCGAAGTTCAGTTTGAAGCAGCCAAGATCCTGATGGACTGGGCCGAAAGTGGACAGGGTAATTCCAACGAAAAGTATATGCAGGCGATCAACGGGATGCAGCTTGAGAATGGTGCTTTGATTCGTGGCTGGGCCTATCTGGCACGCCTGCTGTCAAGCTCCATGGCTTCTTCCGGGCGAGACGACCTGAAGAAGATGTATTACGACGCCCAGTACAACAGCATCGACACGCGTCGCAAATACGGTATTGCCAGCAATGATGTTTCACAACTGGAGATGGCCAAATCGGAAGCAAACGTCTTTGCTCAGATCAGCGTGGATCTGCCCGATGATGTCTACGAGCGATTTAATCAACTTTACCGACAGGTCCAGACCGACCTGGGTGAAGACCCACAGGATCTGGAACGACGCAAATCAGCTACGGAAACAGTTGCCAGTAATCAGGCAGCTCAGTTGCAGGAAGCTCCTCCAGCGAATACTCAGCAGCAGGTGGCACAGCAGTCACAAGAGGATGCTGCTGCCCAGGGAGGCTCCAGCACCATTCTGTTCCTGGCCGTAATCGTACTGGGAATCGGCGGTGCCGTGGCATTCTACTTCTTTGGTCTCAAAGGCAAGAAATCGCGTCCCTCTTACCAGTTTGCTGCGAGTGGAACGGCATCTGCTGACATCAATATTGCGCCGCCTCCGGCGTCTCCTAAACCGAGTCGCTCCAAACTGGAAAAAGCCTCTCGACCGGCTCCTGTTACAGACAAACCGCAGCCTAAGAAACCGGCCCCTGAGAAAACTGCGAGTAAAGAGACGAGCAGTAAGGAGAAATCTTCTTCCAGCAGTTCCGGAAAAGAGAAACGGAAACTGACTCCCGAAGAAATTGCAGCCCGCAAGGCCAAGCTGGCTCAGATGTCGCCCGAAGAGCTGGCAGCACGTAAAGCCGCGATTGCCAAGAAAAAAGCGGCCCAGGCCAAACAGCAGAAGAAATCGAAACCCGGCTCAGATAGCCAATCCTAGAACCATGGTTCCAGGACCGCTTAGCGGAACCGGTCGTTATATTGACTGATTGATTTAGATAAGACAATTTGAGAAAAGTTATTTCATGCCGTTGGGGAGTAATCAACTTATGAAACGTTCCATCTGTTTCAGTTTGATGGCGTTAGCAGGCTCACTGCTCTGGGGCACCGCATCCGCGTCTGCTGCAGATACCGTTTATACTAATTCAGGCAGTCCGCAGCTGGGTGATGTCAGTGGCTACACCAAGACGGAACTGTCACTCAAACGCGGTTCGACCACCGAAAAGATCCCTGCGAATGATATTGAACGGATTCGCTGGGACGGGGAACCGCCGCAGCTGAATATCGCCCGTAACCAGGAACAGAACGGCAACTATACTGAAGCCCTGGCCGAATATAAAAAAGCCGAGTCTGGCGCAAGCGAGAATCTGAAGAAGAACCTGCAGTTCATGATTGCCCGGGCCAGTCTGAAAAAGGCCCAGTCCAATGCTGCCGAGCTGGACAACGCGATTAAACTGCTCGACGCTTTTATCAAAGCCAATCCCGATCACTTCCGCTATTACCCCGCGGAGAAGCTCCTCGGGGAAGCCTATCTGGCCAAAAAAGATTTTGCCAATGCGAACACGGCCTTTGGAAAAGTGGAACGGTCTCCCTGGAAAGACTACCAGATGGATGCCAAAAACATGAAGGCGCGTGTCCTGCTGGCCCAGGGGAACACCAAAGGTGCTCTGGACGCCTTCAATGCCGTCGCCAAAATGGATGGCAAATCCGAAGGTGAACTGGCCAGCAAACGAGCCGCTCAACTGGGCAGCGCCTTATGCCTGGAAAAAGAGGGGAAACCCAAAGAAGCGATCCAGCTGCTGGATGACATGATCAAGAATGTCAACTCTCAGCAGAAAGCCCTGCTGGCAGAAGCTTATATCAAAAAAGGTGACTGCTACCAGGCACTGGGTGAATCCAAAGAAGCTCTGATTGCTTATCTGCATGTCGACGTCCTGTTCCCGTCTGAACCTGGTCTGCACGCAGAAGCGCTGTACCACCTCTCCAATCTCTGGGGAAAAGTGCAGAAGCCAGAGCGGGGTGCGGAAGCACGAGCCGTCCTGCAGCAGCAGTATCCGGACAGCGAATGGTCGCAAAAAGCCTCAGGAAGCTAATATTCGTTACGAATGTCAGTTTGCTGGCAAGAAACGGCATGTCTACCCTTTACAAGCCAATTTTGGCCAATAAATAATAACGACCACAAACATTTACGACTTCCAGGTACAATAACGAAATATCCACGATTAACACTCCTTTCAGTAGACCGGAGAACACAACGATGATGATGGGGAATTCCTTGGAACGGAATCAGACTTCACTGACTTACCGCAGCCTGAGCCTGTTTTTACTGCTAGCCGTCCTGATGACACCGCTGGGGCTGACCGCCCGCAGTTTTGCTTACCAGGATGAAGCTGCTCCTGCCGGTGAAGCACCTGCCGCTAACGAAGCCCCCGCTGGTGAAGCACCCGCGGCTGGAGAGGCCCCTGCCGGCGAAGCTCCGGCAGCCGGTGGAGCTCAACCTGCTGCCAACGGTGCCGCACCTGCTGCTGCCTCTGAAAGCTTCCTGTCCTGGATGATTCGGGCTTCGGGTTTCTTCGGTCTGATCCTGTTGCTGCTATCCTTCCTGATGGTTGCCTTGATCATGGCTAACGTACTTTCGATTCGTCGCGACAACCTGATGCCACCGGATCTGATCGGTGCCTTCGAAGAAAAGCTGAATAACAAAGATTACCAGGGGGCCTTCGAGCTGGCTAAAAGCGATGACTCATTCGTTGCCCGCGTACTGGCAGCGGGACTGAGCAAACTGAATCAGGGTTACTCAGAAGCCGTCGAGGGGATGCAGGAAGTCGGTGAAGACGAAAACATGGCCATGGAACACAAGCTGAGCTACCTGGCTCTGATTGGTGCCATCGCTCCCATGATCGGGCTGATGGGTACGGTGTATGGTATGATTTTGAGCTTCCAGACCATCGCTAACTCGGCAACTTCCCCCAAACCTTCCGAACTGGCTGACGGTATTTCGACCGCGTTGTTCACCACACTGGAAGGTCTGACTGTTGCGATTCCCGCGATGATTTTCTACAGCCTGTTGCGAAACCGGGTTGCCCGCTTCTCACTGGAAGTCGGCATGATCAGCGAAAGCCTGATGAACCGTTTCTCTTCCAGCAGTAAATAAACCACCAATTTCCAGCAGAGTCACTGTCTCATCAGTTGAGCAGTGACTTCTGACGGAGAAAAGAGTGAACCGATGAAAATCAAATCAAAGAAGCCGGCTGTCGCTGATGTTGACATGACTCCCATGATCGACATCGTCTTTCAGCTCATTGCATTCTTCATGGTGATTACCAACTTCGAACAGATCCAGGCCGACGAACGGGTGAAACTCCCTTCCGACTCACTGGCCAAACCACCCGAAGTCAAAGCCGCTGATGAACTGGTTCTGAACATCGGCTTCGACCGGAACACGCAGGGCGAAATCACCGACCCCGAAGCCTATATCTTTTATAATGGCGAACAGATCCCGGTGCTGAAATTCGGCCCTAAACTGGAACAGGAAGCCCGTATCTACAAGCAGAAGAACCAGGATCCTAAAGAGGTACCTGTGATTCTGCGAGCCGATGCGCTTGTAAAAACGGGGCTGATTCAGGATTTGATCAAGCTCGCCCAGGAGAACGGTTTCACCAAGTTTGCCTTCAAGGCGACACAGAAGATTCAATAACGGTATCTTTCAACGCATCAATGCATGCGAGTATTCAATAACAGGAACAGGTTCCTATGAAGTTACGCAGCTCAGGCCGGGAAGCAGAAAAAATCGAGCCCCAGATGGCGCCGATGATTGACGTGGTTTTCCAGCTGTTGATCTTCTTCATGCTGACGCTGAACATTGTTGAACCCGAAGGGGATTTCAACGTCAACATGCCGATCACGGACAGTAATACTCCGGCTGAAGACCCGAATATTTTCCCGGATATCAAAGTTCGCCTGGTCGCCAATGAAGATGGCTCACTGAATACGATCCGTCTGGGTCAGGTCAATCTGGGGAACGGTCCCAATGTCTTTGCCGGTCTGAATCATGAGATTCTGAAGATCATCGGCAAACCGGGTAACCCGATCACCAAGGATATGGAAGTCGAAATCGAAGCCGATTACAACCTGCATTACGAATACACCCTGAAGGCCGTCAGTGCCTGTACAGGACGACTTGATTCTTCGGCTAAGCATATTATTCGTTACATTGAGAAGATCAAATTTGCCCCTCCCGTGGGTGGTCCCGCAGCGGGCAGTTAAGCAGAGAATTATTCGCTAAAATGCTTACAGATATCCATATCTGTGAGCATTTTTTCATTGGTGGCGACTCTCTTTTTTAATGACACCAATGTCCAACTAAAGCCACACCTGAAATTCATGCAGGAAACAGTTCTAACCGAATCTTTTTCAGTAGCAGGTAATCTGGGGTTAGGCTATAGTGTACGATCATCCTTAACCCGTAATACGGGCGTAAGGTTTATAATAACAGCTTGATCTATGCCGGCTCACCAGCCGGAAACAAGCTGCAGCATGTTGTGTGTTTGGGAGATCACACAATGATTTTTTGCCTCGGTATCTGTTACCGGGATGCCTGTTGAAGAATTTGTATTGGTTTCCACAAATTTGATGAAGGAATTGACGAGGTCCTGCATTGAAAATGAACCAGCACCAACCGGCCCATTCACGAACAGATTGCACCCCACAGGACAGGGATCTTCTACGAGATCCTTCCCACCGGATGCGTCCTTCAGACGACTTGATTAATCAGCTGCATTAATTCAACCACTCTGATCACCGACTCAAAATCATTCCCAAGCTCTCTGGATGTCTTAGACCCGTTTCAGAGTTCAGGAATGTTTCTGAATCTGCATCCCAGGCTGTCGAACAGTCACCGGATGTGGAAGTATACGATGCGTGTCAGCGTTCAGGAGTCACAGGGAACAACTTACTAGAAGTTTGCCTTATACCTGAAGTGACCTAAAACCAATGTTGTTAATCAGTATTCGAGTGCTCTACGCCTTTGTCTGTGCGGGAGCCATCGCAACGTACGTCAGCTCTAACCCGCCCAGCCCCGTGGATCAGTACCCCCTGATCGCATTTGTGCTGCTCATGATGTTGACCCAGGGCGTCACCTGCCTGGACCTGCTCATCAGCCAGAAGCGCATCGAGGTGATGTCTGCCATTTATTTCGGCCTGCTGGTCGGCGTTCTGCTCAGCTATCTGCTGATCCAGGCTCTAAGCCCGGTAATTTCCAAAACGCCCTGGGGGGAAGGTGTGGTGATGATCTCGACGCTGACGCTCCCCTACCTGTGTATATCGTTTCTCTTACAGACGAAGGACGATTTTCGTTTCATCGTGCCTTACGTTGAGTTCTCACGGGAACTGAAGGGGGGCCGTCCCCTGGTGCTGGACAGTAGCGCCCTGATTGATGGTCGGATTGCCGACGTTGTGGAAACCAAGATCCTTGACTCGGAAATGGTGGTTCCTGACTTCATCCTGAAAGAGGTTCAGGATATTGCCGACAGCAGCGACAAGGTCAGACGCGTCCGTGGCCGTCGGGGCCTGGATATTCTTTCTACTTTACAGAATAACCCGAACGTCGATATCTCGATGTACGACGCCAAGGAGACGGAAAAGGAAAAGGGACTCACCGTCGATCAGCGACTGGTGGTGGCAGCGAAAAAACTGGGGGGGAGAGTTGTGACTAACGACTTCAACCTCAACAAGGTTGCCAGCGTGCAAGGGGTCGATGTGATCAACCTGAACGATGTCGCCAACTCGCTGAAACCGCGTTACCTGCCCGGAGAACATATCCAGTTGAAGATCATCAAGGAAGGTGAATCCCAGGGACAGGGTGTCGGTTACCTGGACGATGGAACGATGGTGGTCTGCGAACAGGCCAATCACCTGGTGGGGCGCGACGTGGATGCCGTGGTAACCAGTGTGCTGCAGAGCAGTGCCGGCCGCATGATCTTTGGCCGCGTCACCGAAAGCCGCTAACCCCATTCACAGCGGATGGCTGTTATGAATGAGCGCAAAACGAACCGGATCGGAATTGCCGTTGTGGAACACCAGCGGCAGTTCCTGATCGGTGTTCGTGATCACTCGACGACACTCGCAGGGCACCATGAGTTCCCAGGGGGGAAATGCGAACCCGGGGAAGCCCCGGATGTCTGCGCCGCCCGAGAGTGTCTCGAAGAAACGGGGCTGCATGTTCACCCCGCGGAAGAGTTGCTCTATGTCGAACACGCGTACGATCATGCAGACGTGCTGTTGCATTTCTGGTTATGTCACCCGGAACCAGCTATACCCGCTCAGTTGCTCACAGAAGAACTGAAAGGGTTCCGCTGGATCCCGGCTGAGGAACTTCCCGCCTTAAATTTTCCCGCCGCAAATGCGCCGCTGATTGATCTGCTGATCAATGCCTACATCCGCAGTTGACAACACCTGAATGTTTGCCTCGCGAGTAGAATTCCGCCCGTCAGATCCGATTTGACAAGGGCGTTCCGTGGCCTAAACTTCAGGGTCGTTTATAAACACCTCAATGGTATTATTCCCTAACTGAAGCGGGCTGGAATAGAATGGGCTATTCAATCACTCAGGCACAACCGAGTGACGATCAGGAAGAACTGATTTCCCTGATTAATCGGAATTTTGATAAAAATGATTCCCAGTGGTTCGACTGGTCGCATCGACAGAATCCCTTCGGGCAAAACTACTGCTGGCTCGCCCGGGAAGAAGCAGCCGGTAAGCTGATCGGCTCAACGGGGCTGCTCAGTCGACGCATGAATTATCAGGGTGAGCCACTGTATTTTGGTCAGGCCGAGGCGATTAACATTGATCCCGAACATCGCTCTGCCCAGGCTGCCATCAAGTTACAACGAGCATTGGTTTCACATCTTCCGGAAACCGACTTCAAATTCGTGTACGGTATGACAGAAACCGCCGCTGCCGTTTTCCAGCGCTGTCGCTACAAAAAAGTCGGCACCTTCCAGCACTGGGTTATGCCGCTGCGCAGCGAGTATAAGCTCAAAAATAAAATCGCGAACCCACTAGTGAGAAAAGGAGCAGCCACCTTTGTTGATCTGGGGCTGCGTCTCTATTCACTGGAGTCTCGAACGTTCCTGTCACCGCGTCTCAGAACCAATTTTGAAGCCCCCTTTGATGAACGCTTCCATGATCTGTTCACTCGGCATTCACAGGATTTGATCACAGTAGAGCGGACGCGTGAATTTCTGGAATGGCGGTTTTGTCAGGAGCCGACTTCCCGATTCCAGATTATGACGCTGGAAAACAGAGATCAGGAACTGCTGGGATACATCGTGTACGTGATCGGCGAGACAGGCAGAAACGGAGACCACGCTGCCGGGATTCAGGACTTCTTCTACCAAGATGAATCAGTTCTTAAAACAATGCTGGCTGCTTTTATTCAGCAGTGCCGGCAGATTGGAATGGATACGATCGTCATGAATTATTTCGGTCGAAAAGAAATCGGGAAACTGTTATCCCGCTTCGGTTTTTTCGAACGGAAGTCGGCGACTCAGGTTTTCGTATATCAGAACCCTCAGTACTCTGATTTACAGATGGATACGATCCTCGCCCCGGAACACTGGCATCTGACCAACGCAGAGTTGCTGTCTTAAGCTCTCACAGTCATACCATTAATAAACTGGTTTATTAGGCGTTATTGTTCCGCCTGCGCTGTTCGCGAGCCCGCATTTCGGCGGCTCCGGCCGAGTTGGTATGGTTACCAGCAGTTGCCAGGGTGGGGATACCATAACCGAAGCCTTTGAGGCCATTGAACCAGAGCTGATTCCCACTGAAGGGATCGAGACAGTAAGTGTATCCATCAATCGAGACAAACAGCTGTTCTTCATCCACCATGACCGCAACATAGCCGGAGCGTCCCTTAGGCGCTTTCCAGCTCCAGATCAATGCGCCGGTGTCCCGGTCTAATGCCATGACACGCGAGTTGAATCCGAGGAAGAGCAGATCGTTGATCTCGTAAGAGTCGGTTCTGCGTGGTCTTTGATCGGAGAACGCATTGTCATCCAGAAATCCGCCACTCATGGGAACAGTTCCTGATTGAGTTGTGAAACAGGTCTGGCTCCCGATTTTCTGCCGTTGTCGAAGCCACTCTGAGAACGGATTAATCGATGGGACGGATCACGGGTTTTGCAGCTGTTTTCTCTTTATTCAGCTTTTCCGGTCCCAGGGAAGGATCGATGGCAACCGCACGTTCGAAATCTTCAGCCGCCAGTTTATGCTTGCCCTGCTTCTTGTAATTTTCAGAGCGTTTCAGATATGCCTGGGCGACGACTTCGTCAATCCGGCGGGCACGTTCAAAATCACGCAAAGCATGATCGAGATCGCCCCGTTGCATGAAAGCATCGCCGCGGACTGAATAAGCCTCGGGATTCGGCTGGATTTTGATGGAACGTGAACATTCTTGAATACAACGATCCAGCTCTTTCTCTTCAAGATAGAGTGCGCCCCGAATCAGGTAACCGCGGCCGGTATCCTGGGTCAGTTCGACGATCTTCGCGTAATCCTGCATGGCAGATTCGCGTTCTTCTGAAGCGAGAAAGAACTGTGCCCGTTCCAGCAGCAACTCGGTATTTTCAGGATCCTTAACCAGCCGCTCATTGATCGTAGCCAGTTGCTGCAACCAGACCAGTTTCTGTTTGTCCGCATCCGCTTTTTTCTTGTCTCCCGCTGACTCATATGCAGACATCCGCTGACGATAAAACTTCTGATTCTGCGGACTGAGCTCAATTGCTTTGGTGAAGTCGGCAATGGCCTTGTCATATTTTTTCTGCTTCTGCCAGGCCAGTCCCCGGTTGTCATAGGCATTCAGATACTTCGGGTTTTCCTGAATGACTTTGTTTAAGATCTTAATGGACTCTTCGCCCTCTCCCAGATTCATCAGTGTGAATCCCAAGTTGTTCATGGCATCCAGGCTGTCGGGTTTGATCTTGAGAACCTGCTCGAAATCGGCCCGGGCCTCTTTAAGCTTGCCAGACGTCGCGAAGAGCAACCCACGGTTATTGTAGGCATGATGACTGTCCGGCTTGAGCTCGATTGCCTTGGTGAAATCGTTCAGCGCGAGCTGACCGCCGCCCCGGGTCATGAAAAATAATGCCCGTGTATAATAATACTGAGCAACGCCTGGCTGCATGTCGATGGCTTTGGTCAGGTCCACGATGGCGTTGGCGTCCTGCTTCAGGTCTGCCCAGGCGCTGCCTCGATGGAAATAGTATTTGGCGACCTGGGGATTCAGCGTGATCGCCGAGTTGAGCACCCGCGTCGCGTCAGGCAGCTTGCCCTGTTTAATCAAGGCACGTGCCTGCAGGAACAGCTCTTCCGCTTTCTTCTGAGCGGCCTGATCGACTGACGCCTGCTGTGCCGCAGGTTCAGAGGTAGATGGTGTCGCAGCTGGCTTCGCACTGGCCTCCGAATTCACGGCAACTGTGCCCTGCTGCGCAGGCTGCTTTTGCTCCGCGGATTGTGTTTTATCTGATTTAACTGCTTGTCGTGCAGCCGGTTGCGACTCAGCACCACATCCACTTACCAGAAAGAAACCGACCAGCATCCCTGCAATCTGACGCTTCATTTTTGCTATCACCTACTTTGTGTATCCATACCTGTTGCATAAAATGCAATTAATCCTGCGAAGGCTTGTAAATCGACATTGAAAATCTGTCAATCCCAATTGATTTTCCGCCATTTTCATGAATGGACGTCGTGACCCCGATCTTTTACAATCCGGGGACTACAATCCTGTCCTGAACTTTGATTTAACCTTAAAGGAACCTGTCACTTGCAGTTACCACGTAACCCGACCAGAGAAGTGAAAATTGGCTCAGCTGTCATCGGTAACGCGAATCCGATTGCCGTCCAGAGTATGACAGCGACCAAGACCAGCAACATCGATGCCACTGTTGCCCAGATTCACTCTCTGGAAGAGGCAGGGGCGGACATCGTGCGTGTGGCCGTCGATAATCGTCGCGAAGCAGCCGCCCTGATCGAAATTCGCAAGCAGACAACGGTTCCCATCAGTGTGGACCTGCAGGAAAACTACCGTCTGGCGGAAGTCATTGCCCCATACGTAAATAAACTCCGCTACAATCCGGGGCACCTGTATCACCACGAACCGGAAAAACCCTGGCAGGATAAAGTCCGCTTCATTGCCGAAATTGCCCGCGACAATGATTGTGCACTCCGCGTCGGAGTCAACTGTGGCTCGGTCGACCCTGCCAAGCTGGAAAAGTATGATCCTGCGGATTCGATTTCGCCCATGCTGGAAAGCGCTCTGGATCACTGTACGTTTCTGGAATCGATCGACTTCACACGCTTCTGTGTCTCTCTGAAAGATTCGGATCCCGCGAAAGTCATCGAAGTTAACACCCGTTTCGCTGCACAGCGTCCGGATATCCCGCTGCACCTGGGTGTCACCGAAGCCGGAATGCCTCCCGATGGGATCATCAAAACCCGAATGGCCTTCGAGCAGTTGATCAGCAAAGGGATCGGCGACACGATTCGCGTTTCGCTTACTGTCCCTAACGACCGTAAGGGAGAAGAGATCGAAGCCGGCCGCGCGATTCTGAAAGACATCGCGGAAGGCCGGGTACGAACGGTGGTCGACTTTGATCTGAAGGGCCTGAACATCATCAGCTGTCCCAGTTGCTCCCGTGTTGAGAATGAAGTTTTCGTCGATCTGGCAGCTGACGTCAAGAAGATGACCGAGTACGCCAAAGACTACAAGCTGACGATTGCCGTGATGGGTTGTCGCGTAAATGGACCGGGCGAAACCGATGATGCCGACCTCGGACTCTGGTGCGGTCCGAATTATGTGAATCTCAAAAAAGGGAGTGAATCTCTGGGACGCTACTCCTATGATGAGATTCTGCCGCGACTCAAAAGCGAACTGGATGCCCTGATTGAAGAACAGACGGCCCAGATTTAAACTCTATGCGCGCGACACATATTGCTCACTTTTCCAATCTAACTTCCTGGAAGGCATGAACGTCCATCATGGCCAATTCAAACTCTTCGAACGATCTGACCACAGCAACCATTCTTATCTTCGGAGCCTCGGGCGATTTAACCGCCCGTAAATTAATTCCGTCTCTCTACGATCTGTGGAGCGAAGGCTACCTCTGCGAAAACCTGCCGATTATTGGTCTGGCACGTCGCTCCAAGACGGATGAAGAGTTCCGCAACGAGCAGCGTGACACCGTCTCACAGTTCACACGCACCGGGACAGTCACCGATGAGAAATGGGAACAGTTTTCGAAACGGCTCTACTACCGGGAAGTCGATATCACAGACGAGAGCGATCACGTCCACCTCAAAGACACCATCGAAGCGGTCGAACGGGAAACTTTAGGGGACACGATTTCGAAGCGGGTTGCCTACCTGGCCACGGCCCCCTCACTGTTTCACCCGTCTGTGCAGGCACTCTCCCGCGCAGGGATGGTTCCCAAAAATACGAGCGAAGAGTGGTTGCGGGTCGTCATTGAAAAACCATTCGGTCACGATCTGGAATCGGCCCAGGAGCTCAGTACCCAGTTAAGCGAACTGCTCAGCGAAGATCAGATCTACCGCATCGACCATTACCTGGGTAAAGAGACCGTGCAGAACATTCTGCTCTTCCGGTTGAGTAACTCGATCTTTGAACCACTGCTGAACCGTAATCATGTCGACCATGTCCAGATCACCGTAGCTGAGTCACAAGGGATCGAACATGGGCGAGGCGGCTATTACGATCGCTCGGGAGCCCTGCGGGATGTGTTACAGAATCACGTTCTGCAACTGCTCTGCCTGATCGCCATGGAACCGCCGGCCCTGTTCAGCGGTGAAGAAATTCGCGATGAAAAACTGAAAGTGTTAAAAACACTGGCCCCCGGATCGAAAGGCCCGATCTCCGACTGGGCGGTCGCCGGTCAATACACGGCCGGCCAGTCATTCGGGCAGGCTGTGCCCGGTTACCGTGAAGAAGAACGTGTACCTGCCGACTCACGTCGGGAAACGTTCGTAGCGATGGAAGTCATGGTTGAGAACTGGCGCTGGGAAGGGGTTCCCTTCTATCTACGCACTGGCAAACGACTGCCGGAACGGGTCAGTGAAATTGCCATCCAGTTCAAACACCCGCCCATGAATCTGTTTACAACCGTTGAATGTGATGGCGATATCTGTTCGCTGGTTGAACGCAAGCCGAACGAACTGATCTTCCGCATTCAGCCCAAAGAGTCGATCTCGATGAAGTTTTCAACGAAGCGGCCCGGGATGCAGTATCAGATCCAGCCGGTCACTATGGACTTCGCCTTTGAAGACGCCTATCACAAAAGCCTGCCCGAAGCATACGAGCGACTGCTGATGGATGTTCTCCGCGGCGACTCTACTCTGTTTACCCGTAGCGACGAACTGGAGGCTGCCTGGAAGTTCGTCACTCCCGTCCTCGACCAGTGGGAGAAAGGCGACCATACACCGGAACCTTATTATGCAGGTACCTGGGGCCCCTCAGGTGCAACAAACCTGTTGAGCAGATCCGGCCGACACTGGCGAACCCCATCTACAAGCAAGAAGGAATAACCAGACGAAGCATTAATCCGCAGAGTCAGCCTGCTCTGACTCCTGCGGCTCCGCTAACTTTTGCTTCAGTACCTGCAGTGGCTTTGACAACAGCAGAAACAGTGTGACTCCCAGCAAGGCTCCCAGCGTATCGGCAACCCAGTCCTTGACGCTCGGTTCCCGTTTTAATACAGGGATCCCCTGTAGCAGTTCATCGACAATCCCAAACAGACTCACGCCCAGAACGATCAACAGCAGACGCTTCAGGGACAGTCGATCCCAGCGCAGTGACAGCCACCAGGTCAGCAGAAACGCCAGCCCTGCGTAAGCGATAAAATGCAGAGGCACATCGGTTCCCTGGGGGAGCGTCCCTTTTTTCAAAGGGACGTGAGTCGCGGTAAACAGCACCATCAAGTATAGAATCAGCAACGTACGAATCAAAAGATGATAACGATGCATCACTTCCCTGCCCAATCGAATGTCAACTGTTACCGAATCCCCTGCAGATAGATCATCCTAAAACGGAATCAAACCCGATAGGGTGTTTTCTGCCGTGCTTCCGGATGCGCTTCCAGATAGCTGGCGATACGATCTTTGCGGGAGAGCGCTTCCGGAATGAAGTCGATGGCCTGTTCCAGACGGTCGTTGGGTTCCGCACAGCTGAACCGCAGGAAGCCATGACCGGCTTCGCCAAAACATTCGCCTCCCAGGCACGCGATACCGAAATCATCATCGGCGCCCTGTAATAGATAGAGAGCCAGACCATGGCTGGTGATTCCCAGTTCGTTACAGACGGGAGCGACGTTCACGAATACGTAAAAAGTGGCATGAGGATCGAGGGCATGAAAATGTTCGATCTCATTCAGCTTGTTGGTCAGCAGTACGACTTTTTCGCGGAACTTCAACATCACCTCATCGCGTTCCTGCGAATCCTTGTTCAGCGCGGCTGCTCCCGCCAGTTGTACGATGGGGGGAGTACAGGAGAGGGTGGTATTGACCATTTTGCCGATGGAAGTCGCGACCTCTTCTGAGGCGACGCAGAACCCAAGCCGCCAGCCACTCATGCTGTAAGATTTTGAAAAGGTGTAAGCAGACACACACTGATCCAGCATTCCGGGCTGTGCCAGGATCGAATGATGTTTACCCTGCCAGACCATATGACAGTAAGGCTCATCGCTGAAGACGGCAATGTTCTTGCCACGAATCAGGTCGGCAATCGCTTTCAGATCGGATTCCTGAATCACACCGCCGGTAGGATTGTGAGGTGAGTTCAGGAAGATTGCTTTGGGAGCAGGGTCTTCATTGATGAATTTCTCAATGTCAGCCAGATCGGGTCGGAACTCATTCTCCTGCTTCAGGTCGGAGAGTACCATCCGCGCGCCGCGGCGTTCAATGTTCGGGAGATAGGTCGGGAAGTAGGGGCTGAAAACGAGTACGCCGTCCCCGGGGTTCAGAAAAGCTTCACAGAAGAACTGCTCAAAGACCTTGGCACCAGGCCCGACAACAATATTTTCCGGCTTGGCATCAACCTGGAACTCACGGGAGACGAAATCGGCAGCCGCCTGACGGAACTCGGGAATCCCCGGAGAGGCACAATAGTGCGACTGGTTATTTTGAATGGCTTCAATTCCGGTAGCCTTCGCGGAAGCGGTACTGTCAAAGGGGCTGTCTCCCACTTCCAGTTCCACAACATCTTTGCCTTGCGCTTTGAGTTGTTTCGCAATTGCCAGAACACTGAAGGCGGTTTCCACGGTAAGAGACTGAGCAAAATCACTTAATTGTAAAGCCACGAAAGAATCCCCTTTGAGGTTGAAGTTATTCCGGAAGTGTTCTCAATGCTGATTACTTTAAAGGGGTCGCCCGTTTTTTGAAACTGGTTCGGCCCCCATTCTCTGAAACTGACTTTATTTCACGCGCGTTATTTCGTTGAGATCGCCTGTGCCAGCGGACGCAGAACCTGATCGATCACATAGTCTTTCATCAACTGATCCGATTTGGCTTTCAGATCATACATCGTTTCTTCCAGCCGGGTGTCTGCCGACAGGCTGCCGTACTGCCTGAGGGTAAAGAACACCGAAATCTGCTCGTCAGGAAAATCGTCACGGCGGACCTGGTAGGCGTTCGTACGGGTTTCGATCATCAGGCGTGCCTGGCAGCGACAGGAGTCATCCAGGCTGAGGGTAATCGAAGGTTCATAATTCAATGCCCGGGAACCGGGAATCTGCAACAGGCTGTCCACGGCCTGATTTGCTCCCAGCGCTTCCGCGACCAGTGCGTCGTGATTTCCCCGATATGAAAAATCAAATCCGACGATATAGTCGAGTGCCTCACAGTCGAGCGGACTGACTGACAACATATAGGGCACTAGCTCCAGCATGAGCTGATGTTGAGTGAGGCAGTCGTCCGGGTCATTGGGATTAAAATAGCCACTGCAGACCCGTTGCGTTTCCAGGGACATCCATCGCTGCTGGCCGACCTCTTCCTTATCTTCCTCCAGAATGAAGCCGTTTTCTCCCCGGTTATAAAAATTGCGCATCGAGGGAAACGACTTCTGCACCCGCTCAAAAAAATTCAGTACTGTATCCCGTGAGGAAGGCAGCGTCATTTCCGTGCATAAATTCAGGTTCACGAAATAATCATCGGACAGCATACTGTAAGGGTGCATAATCGTTCTATCATCTTGTATATTAGCAGCACGAGCCCAGTCAGGGTCCGAGATTCAGAAGCGCAACAGTCAGCCTATTCTACCGGAGGTTTTCAGATGGGTCAAAGAACAGTTGCTGATCCGCAGGGAGTTCGCAGTAGCGAACAGAAAACCAGTGTTGGTCAGTCATCTCCCCTGAAATGCTCCCTGTTTGCCACCGAAACAGGCTGGTGTGGACTGTTGGGGAGGGATAATACGGTAACCCGACTCTGGATGGGACACCATTCCCGCACTGATGCGCTGGAATCTCTGCAAAAATTCTGCGAGCAAAATCCTGAGCTTAAAGAGGAAGAAATCGAAGAAGCCGACTGGTTTCCAGAGCTACGGGAGCGACTGCAGGATTATTTTCAGGGCGCCCGGGTTGATTTTCAGGACATCACTCTGAACCTGCCTCAACTGACGGCATTCCAGTCCCGTGTCATCCAGGCTCTGCAGCAGGTTGGTTACGGTGAGTTAATCACTTATGGAGAGTTAGCCAGCAAAGCAGGCTCACCACGGGCCGCTCGCGCGGTGGGAACGGTGATGGCCGGGAATCGAATTCCAGTGCTGATCCCCTGCCACAGAGTTGTTGCTGCGGGAGGAAAACTGGGAGTCTTCTCTGCACCACAGGGGACTTCGCTGAAAGCGCACCTGTTGCAACTCGAATCCCGGGGATTCACTGAGTAAGTTCCCGTCCAGGTACTGCCAGCAATCGTCTCAGGCGGACTTTCGCAGTTCCGAAGATCTGTCAGAAGCTGTGCGAGAGCGAGGCCCTGCGTTGCGTTTTTTGTGTTCTGCTTGCTGCTGCTGATCGAGCATGGCCTGTTCAAACAGAAAGATCCGCTGCCCCAGGCGATCGATCCGCCGGGTGACGGAATTCGAGGTCTGTTCCATGCCTGCAGAGACGAGCGTAATGACTCCCAGAAAGAGCAGCATCTGTCCTGCAGTACTGATCAACCAGCCGGTAGAGGCATAGTTGGCTGGTCCGCCATAATAACCCCAGAGCACGAGTGTCGTTCCAATTGTCAAAACTGCCACGCCGCCATAGGCCATCAGCTGACCAACCAGTCCCAGCCAGTTAGGCTTCTGATCTTCCTCTTCGATCAGGCTCTGGATATCGCGGAAATCGGAATGCAGTCGAGGTGTTACAGGCTCGTATTCTTCTTCGACCTCTTCTGTATCGTAAGCTTCCGTTTGGAAAGTTTCGTCTGCCCAGCTGGCAGAATCATCCTGTACGAAAGCAGGTTCACTTTTCGGAGCCGCAGCAGGGGCTTCCTTCACCTGTGGTGGTTCTGAAACCGGCGGTTTCAAATTTTCTGGCGGCTTCTGTTCTGTGGAAGCAAATAACGAAGAAGCGTCCTGCACGCGCGATTCGGCTTTTGTCAGAGGCCCGTAGGGGTCCAGAATATCGCGATTCGACCAGCGCGCCAGCAGTTCGCGGGCTTCTTTGGTTTTATCACTGATTCGAGCTGCAGCCGTACTTCCCATGTCATTTCCACAGATCGCGCAATGGATCCGCGTGGAATCGGAAGAAACTTCGGCAGCCACATCTGACTGGCAACTTGTGCACCACATAAGGCACCTGGTTTTGATAACTGAATAACTGGAGAGGACTTGAGAGTTCGCTGAAATGCTTTATAGATGGGAGAGAGACAGGGATTATCAATACTTGGCCATTTGATGCAAGACCGTTTTTCATTTCCAGACCAGAGCTCAAGCAGGTCATGACCGCAGTTCACTTCGAGAATAGAAAAATATGCAGAGTGTGAAATACACCACAGATTGAACCCGGACCGCCTGTAATACTGAGGCTGTGATTCACCTGTTGTGATTCAAAACATGCCACAAGGGGACCGTCTGACACAGCCGCCCCCTGGTTCGAACCATGGCCCAACCTAAAAACGTCTGTTCGAGTTATTTTTCAGGAGAAACGAATGAATCTGGTCCGCGTATTTTTAACGGCAGCATTTCTGGCATCAACTGTCATGCTCAGCCATGCCGTGGAAGCCAAAGAAGCTCCCGTTGCATTAGATGGAAACTGTGCCGTCTGCCTAGTGAATGGAAAGAAAATTGTAAAAGGGAAACCGGAATTCAAAGTGGTCTTCGATGGCCAGACTTATCTTTTTCCGTCTCAAAAAGTGAAACAGGAATTCGAGGCGAGCCCCGAAAAGTATGTGCCGGCACTCAAGGGTGACTGCACCGTCTGTTTTGCCCATCATGATGGTCATCGCAATCCGGGAACCGTCGATCACATCAGCTTTTACCAGGGACGCGTCTTTCTGTTCCCCAACGAACAGATCAAAGCTGTATTTGATAAAGCGCCTGCAAAATACTCAGACGTCGATCTGGCCTGTAACGGCAAGTGTATCGTCTGCAAGGTCGATGGTGGAAAAGATGTACCTGGTCAAGCGAAGTTTACCGCCATCCACAAAGGCATGCGTTACCAGTTTCCCAGCGAAGCTGTCATGCAGAAATTCCAGGCAAGTCCTGATAAATATATTTCCCAGCTCAAAACTGACTCTCAAACCAGTAGTACCACAGACGCTGCATCACAGCTCGTCTCTGTCACCGGAACTACCGGTTGTGCCGCCTGTCAGTTTGGCGTACATCCCAAACAGGATCCCGGTGAACTGGGGCTCGCCGTTAAAAGCGAGGATGGAAAAATCTATGTGATCGAAGGTGCTCACAGATCCCACCCCAGCCTGTACGACAGCCGTTTCGAGAGCTTGAAGGTCAAAGTCAAAGGCAAAGAAATTGCATCTAAAGGCAATTTCGTCTGGCTCGCTCCTCAATCAATTGAAACCGTGAAATAATCAAATCAACTGAAAAACAGCCTGAGACCAATTTGGTTTCAGGCTGTCTGAATACTTTGATTATTGGCAACACCTGGCAGCGACTGTTTTCTTCCTCTCTCTTCCAACCTGAGCCGAAGAATGCTGTCAGGTGTTTTTTAATTACCGGGCCAGGTAATAAGAGGGATTTGATGTAAAGCGTTCCCGCTCTGCATCACTGGAGAAGAAGACCAGACGTTCCCGATAGACGCCCCCCGCGTAAGGATCGCCCTCGACCGATTGATTTCGTTCCAGTTTTGATACACGACATTGCCCGTCGAATGCAGGCCAGTATTCCATCGGACTCGCATCAAACTTCTGTTTGTGTTCACGAGAAGCGAAGCAAAGCTTGCGTCCTTTGAATTCCGAAGTAAACTGCGCACTCCCTTCCCGCAGCTCCTGATCGTCGAGCATGCTGACCAGACAGACCCCTTTGAAAGCAAACTCGGGAGCCACTTCCTTCTGGCTCATTTTCTTGATTTCTGCTGTCTGGGCTTTAGCAGGAGCAGCTTGCTCATGATTCACCAGGCAGATTTTCTGCAGGTGTCCCGACATATCGCGGGCAGCCACATAACCCGACAGCTTTTTGACCACCTTCAGCTCGGGCGAAATAATGACCGTTGTAGGCAAACCGGCGACACCGATGGCTTCTACGAATTCCGGATTTTCATCCGCATCCACGCGAAGTGGGATGAAGCAGGAATTAATGTGCTTAATCACCTTCTGATCTTTGAAGGTTTCCTTATCCATTTTATGACAGTAACCACACCAGCTGGCTCCAATCTGAATGAACATCGATTTTTCCTGAGCGCGGGCCTGCAGGGCAGCCTGCTTCAGGTTGGTTTGCCAGCTGATTTCATCCGCTCTTAAGGCGGGAGTGAAAGACTGAAGAAAAACAAAACTTAATGTCAGAACGAGTAAGTTCCTGGCGCGCATAACATTCCCTTATGATAGTAGCCCAAAAATTCCTGCACGCTTTACATATCGGACAGATTTGATGATTCGTTCAGTTTGCAGGATTATTCTGGATCAGATTTTTGTAATTGATTTGAGGTTTAGAACGATTCGTAAGCTCAGATAAACACTGAGGATAACGCAGGGGATTTATCTCCCCCAGTTTCACAGTGCGACCGCTTTTGCAGGGTAGGTTGTGTCGGTAGTTTTTTCAGAGTTATCAACATACTTCATACGTAAAGTATTCATATTTTATTGGATAATTTTGTCATAAATCCGTCTGTGATGAAGATCGTCTTTCTGTGCGCCAGGGACTGTAAAGCAGCTTACAAAAGCAGTTCCAGCAGGCAGGACTTGCCTGTGACTTGAATACTCAAACTCTGAAATTCATGGAGTTTACAGCTCAGACTTTGAGAGCAGGAGAAGGGGGATTTTTCTTTGATTTCCCGTATCCTCAGTTTAAATTCAGAGTCAAATGTGAGATAACTCACAGAACAATTGAGGAGCGGGTTTTAGTCTTAACTCCTTGTCTGAAATTTCATTCTTTCCTGCGATAGAAACGTTGAGGTATTCCATGAAACGCCCTGATCTCAATCGACGTGATTTTAATCGAATGACACTCGCCGCCTTTGGTGGGATGGTCGCTGGCTCGATGACGGGTTGTCAGCCGAAATCAGAACCAGCTCCGCAGACACCAGCAACCGGTGACGAAGCCGGTAGTACAACCTCTGAAGGACACGATGATCACGACCACGATCATGCCGATGATGCAGGAGCGGCAAAGGGAAATAAAGATGTCAGCCTGCTGATGAAAGAGCCACACGTCTGTCGTGGACTGAATACCTGCAAAGGAACTAATGCAGGCATCAAAAATGACTGTGCTGGTCTGGGTGCCTGTGCTTCGGTCGCCGAGCATGCCTGCTCTGGTCAGAATGAGTGCAAAGGCCAGGGTGGCTGTGGCACCAACCCCGGTATGAATTCCTGTAAAGGAAAAGGGGGCTGTCATATTCCGCTGATGGAAGGTGCCTGGAAACTGGCCCGCGCTGAATTCGAAAAAGCGATGGAAAAAGCCGGCAAGAAAGTCGGTCCCGCTCCAGAGCCTAAAAAAGAGTAATCTCTCATAAAGTAAAATTGCCAGGCTCCTCATCCAGTACAGTGGATCAGGGGCCTGTTTTTTGAGCCAGATCACCACACTGTAAACACAACAGCACCCGGGAAATCGCTCAGAGGGAAAGACGAATGACAGAGCCGCGTCTTGGACATGAAAATCTCGGACTGGGAGTCGGTCTGAGGACCGTTCACTTCTCACACATCCTGGAACATCAGCCGGAAGTCGACTGGTTCGAAATCATTTCCGAAAACTTCATGGATTCACAGGGACGCCCCCGCCACGTTCTGGAGCAGATTGCAGAACGCTACCCGATCGTCATGCATGGAGTCTCCCTCTCAATCGGTAGCACTGATCCCCTCAATCAGGACTATCTCCGGAAACTGAAAACACTGGCCGACTCAGTTAATGCCCGCTGGATTTCAGACCATGTCTGCTGGACGGGAGTGGCAGGTCGGAACACCCACGATCTGCTGCCGATTCCCTATACTGAAGCGACGCTGACGCATATCGTCGAACGGATTCGCACGGTTCAGGAGATTCTTGAGCGGCCCCTGATTCTCGAAAATCCGAGCAGCTATCTTGAGTTTCAGGACTCAACCATGAGTGAGTGCGATTTTATCTGTCGCATGGCGGAAGAAGCCGATTGTGGACTGCTGCTGGATGTCAATAACGTCTATGTTTCGAGCGTAAATCACGAATTTGACCCCGTCGCTTACGTAGAGTCAATTCCGGCAGAACGGGTCGTGCAGTGTCACCTGGCGGGCCACACGAACTGTGGCACGCATCTGATTGATACGCACAACGGCCATGTGGTGAATCCGGTCTGGAACCTGTTTCAATTGCTACATCAGCGTACGGGAGGCGTGGCAACACTGCTGGAATGGGACGCCGACATTCCGCCTTTCCCGACCGTGCATGCAGAAGTCTTAAAAGCCCGACAATACATGGATGAAAACCTGGTCATTCCAGAGCAGGATTCCTCGGAAAGAGGGTCTCTCCAGTCTGAGGCAATTCCGCATCCGGCTTCATTTATCGCGGCGGAATTCGAATGAGTCAGCAACCACGCCATCTGGATCAGATTCAGCGCTGGATGCAGGCCGTAATTACCTGGCCGGGTGAAATCCAGGATGGAATTGCTTCAGAGGATGCGCAGTCTGCGATTCCTCTGAACCCTGATGAACTGGAAACCGTGATTACCCGCTCCACTCAATTGACCAGTCAGGAACGAATCGGAATCTATGCCAACGCCTATTATGCCCGGTTACTGGAATGCCTGAGTGAGGAATACCCGGCACTAATCGCTGTTCTGGGAGAAACCGCGTTTGGGGCTTTCTGCATGCAATATCTGCAGTCGTGTCCCTCAACCAGTTATACCTTGGGGGACCTGGGCGCCCAGTTCCCTGAATTCCTGTCAGAAAACAGACCGGCTCGGGAGGAGACGAAGGAACCGGACTGGACCGATTTCCTCGTGGAAGTCGCAACGCTGGAGCGACTTTACAGCGAAGTCTTCGATGGACCGGGCATCGAACAGACACCTCTGTTGACTCCGGAAAAACTGAACGCCCTCTCTCCCGAAGAGTTGCCAGCACTGAAACTGCAGTTAGCGCCCTGCTTCCGTTTGCGCCGGTTCCAATATCCTGTGCACGAATTCATTACCTCTGTCCGGAAGTCAGAAGAGCCAGCCATTCCGGCTCCCCAGACCACCTGGCTGGCAATCACCCGCCGCAACTTTATTGTCCGACGAGAGAGTATTTCCGAGCCTGAATACTTACTGCTCTCTCAATTGCAGGAAGGGCAGAAAATCGGAGAAGCGATCGCCGGGCTGGTAGAAGCAGAACTGCTGGATCCAGAAGATCTCGTCGCTCATCTGCACGAATGGTTCCGCCACTGGACTGCCGCGGCGTTCATCATTGGATTTACCAACTGAGTAAGTGAAGCGACTGCTGATCTCAGAGCGGATTTCCGGGACTTGAGACGAAATCAAGCGAATTCAATTTTTGCTTCAAAATCGCGCCTGTTGAAAAGAATGGACAACTTAGATATTCTAGCAAAAGAATTACTGCTCAAAATCAAGGGAATATCGGCTCCGCAGGCAGATACAAATCAACAAATCAGGATGTATTGTCGTCTGACAGGCCCCCACCTCAAAGCACCCGCGTGCCCCGCATTGACACAAAAACGACTCGGAATTACAGTCCCGACTTATAAAAATTACATACGGATAATTCTTTAGCTTATTTTCAAGAAAATGATCAGCAGCGGGGCTGTCAGGGAGGGCAGCAATATGAAGGGCATCATCATGTGTTGTGTTGCAATGTTGCCAGCCTTTGAAATCACGGGATGTACGCAACGGAACTCCCTGCCTCCAGTGACTATTAATTCTCCCGCTCCCATGCCAGCCCCACAATACCCGGCCCAAGCTGCAAAACCAGCTCCTACCGGGCCCCTGTTCACCACGCCTCCGACGATTGCAATCGAACCGTCCAACCCCTGGAAGCCAGAAGCAGAGGTGCGTGACTGGGAATATATCGTGATTCATCACACCGCGTCCTCTTCAGGTAGTGTCGAAAGCATTCACGAACTGCACAGTAAGAAAAAGGATAAATCCGGTAATTCCTGGCTGGGAATCGGTTATCACTTCGTGATCGGCAATGGCAACGGCATGCCTGACGGAGAGATCGAATCCACATTCCGCTGGCGTGAGCAGATGCATGGTGCTCATGCGGGAAATAATGCGTACAACCAGAAAGGTATCGGGATCTGTCTGGTTGGAAATTTTGAAAATGAACCTCCCACAGAAGCACAAATGGCTGCAGTGAAGAAGCTCGTGGGAGTCCTCAAAGCGGAATACAGTATCTCCAGTCAAAACGTACAGGGACACCGCGATGTCAAAGCGACCGCCTGCCCTGGGAAATACTTCCCCATGAGCGAAGTCGCCTCTGCCGTTGATCTGCCCGTTCTGGGATCAACGTCCCCACCTGAACCCACGAGAAAACCTGAGATCGAACTGGCTCAGGAATAGCTCAACCAGACACCCCCACATTTAAGACTACCCCCTGATTCACTCACTGAAAGCAAAATGAAAATGGATTATTCTCAACGTCTTAAATGGATTGAACATATTTTACAGACTGAGAGCAGAGGGTTAGACCGTCTCAATTCTTCAGACTGCAACGGGGAGCAGACACCTGAGGCTGACACCACGCTGAATCTGCCTCTGAAGCATATTTCCCTGTTTCGCCCTGAACATTACCAGGCCGGTTACGCTTATCCGCTCGTGATCTGGTTGCATCCTGATTGTGGCTCTGAACACGACCTGCATACGGTAATGCCCAAAATCAGTACCCGGAATTATCTGGGGCTTTCATTCCGGGCTCCGGCCATTGATCCCAAAGCACCACAGAACGGCTACCGCTGGCCCGATAGCCAGCTGTTTATTGAGTTATTTCTCAGCCAGGTGGAACAGACAGTAGAAGAATTGAAAAAAGTATTCCACATCCATCCCGACCGGATTTATCTGGCAGGGAAGGGCACCGGTTGTTCAATCGCCACCCGCCTGCTGTTGCAGTCAGAGAACCTGTTTGCGGGAGCTGCTCTCCTGGAGGGACATTTCAGCAAGCATGATTTCCAGTACCAGGAAATCGGTAATCTTGCAGGGAAACGGATTCTGCTGGATCCACAGCACTCCCAGCAGCCCCTGTCCACACAGCGACTGATGAGACTCTGGAAAACCAGAGGCGCGGATGTCCAACTCCCGCATCCGTCTCAGCATTCAGGACAAAACCAGGGGCGCGAACTTCTGCGGGCCCTCGATTACTGGATCATGGAAGGAATTTCCACTGCGAAGCTGGCCTGAGTCAGGTTCTCTGCCACAGCTGATTACGCCTGTACAGTTTCAATTACGACGATTAATCGGTTTATGCCGAAGTTTCCTGTCGTAGTGCGTCCAGTCTGGCCGATGAATTAACTGGAACCCGGTACCGACACCGGAGTCCGACTGCTGAAATTTACGGGCAGCCTTTTGTGGACTGTTCGCTTTATTCTACCGACCGGCAAGGAGAGAACTATGATGGTGCGGCGTCTCATGCTCGCAGGGTTGTTCCTGTTTGTGGTTGGGTTGGCCACGTCTTTTTCCCCTGCTGATGCACTGGCAGCCGGACGCGGACAACCAACCGACTGGAAACGATTCTACTATTACCCCTATGTCTATTATCCCCAGAATTTCCAGCGACCTCAGGGGAGCTATGACAATCTCTATTACCGTTATCCGGAAAATATGAGAATCCCGGTTTACAACAAAGACTGGCACAACTTCTACCCCAGTGAACGCCCTTATCACAAAGGCAATCACTTCTATCTGGACGTCTTTTAAAAGACTCCCTGCGTGACTCTCTACAGCACGCCCCGTGATCTGAACACCAAAGCCTGCGAAGTATTCGCAGGCTTTTTTAATTCCCCTCTGAGAACTGAATTTCCCGTCAGTTCCACTTTCCACAATCGACACTGACATTCTAAAATTATCTCAGAATGAATCCTGGCTCAGGAATCACAGTTTCACTTTTCCCAGGCGATAGACCTCCCCTGACCAGCCCTCTGATCCCGATTCAAAACGCCCGGCAGTTACAGCTTTATGTCAAACGAAAAAACGGAAGGTATCATCATTCGACTGGCCGACTTCAGCGAGTCGAGTAAAGTGGTTACCTGGTTTACGCGGGACTTTGGGAAAACTGCGTGTCTGGCGAAAGGTGCCAAGCGGCTGAAAAGCTCATTTGAGGCTGCTATTGACTTACTTGCCACATGTCGGATAGTCTTCATCCGAAAATCTTCCGGCGGGCTCGATATTCTCACCGAGGCCCAGCTCGTGAATCGTTTTCGACCTTATCCTGGAAACCTGTCTCACCTGTATGTGGGATATTACATCGCAGAACTGCTGGATGCTCTGACCGAGGAGTACGATCCTCACCCGGAGCTGTACGACGCAGTCTGCGAAACAATACAGCACCTGCAGGAACACGACGATTTCCAGAAACCTTTGATTAAATTTGAATTAACCATATTAGAGGAGATCGGTCAGCTTCCTCAGTTCGAATACTGTGCCGGCTGTAACGGCGAACTGGGGCCTGCTGAAGCGTATCTCTATGATGCCCATAATGGCGGAGTGTATTGCCGGGATTGTGAACAGCAGAGACACGGAAATGTGCGTGTCTCGCGGGGAACCATCTCGGTACTGCAGAAACTGTCAACTGAAAAAACGGTACTGTCCCAGCGACTGAACCTGTCCCTTCAACAACAACGCGAGATTCGACACCTGCTGTCAACTACCATGTCCCATATCCTGGGGCGTCGCCCCAAAATGGCGTCCTACCTCAAACTGTAATCAATTCATTTTCCTCAGGTGGAAGTCACGGATGACCATGTCCACTTATGATCGACTTAATAAAACTTCACGCGTATTCCGCACTGTAGTTCAGGCTCTGATTCTCAGCGTCTGTGTCAGTGCCACGGGCTGCGCCATGTTCAGCGACCGTTCGACCGGATTATCCGCGTGGAAACCGCCCTGGTCTAAGAAAAGCGTGACCGATGATCCCACTATCGACAACGTACGCGGCCCTATGCAGCGCGTGCTGCAGACAGCGATGTGGAAAAAAGAACGGGAATCCAATTTCATCAAACCTGGCGTTGGTGCAACTGAATACAAAAAAGCCCAGGAATTGTTTGACGCCAAGAATTACAAAGAGGCTGAAAAAGAATTCAAGGCCATCGTCAAGAAATTCAAAAACGATCCCATTCGAGAAGACGCTCAGTTCATGATCGCCGAGTGTCAGTTTGCCCGGAAGCGATACTCCTGGGCACAGGACAGCTACGATCAGTTGCTGGTGGATTTCCCTTCCACACGTCACCTCGACCAGACGACCAAGCGGATGTTTACCATCGCACGCCACTGGTTGCAGGATCCTTCGATCATTTCCGGCAGTGAAGTCCAGCAGGTTAACCTGGAGGAACCGGGGTCGGACTCCCCCGAACTGCCCGATGATGGTAAGAAACGCAGCAGCCGCTGGGCACTGGTGCCAAACCTGTTTGACCGCAGTCGCCCTGTGTTCGATACCGAAAACCGTGCTCTCGAAGCCCTCAAGTCTATCTGGCTACATGACCCTACCGGTCCTCTGGCCGATGACGCTCTGATGCTGACCGCCAGTCATTATCTGCAGAAGGGACGTTACATGGATGCAGACCGGACCTTCAGTCTGCTGCGTGAAGAATATCCGAAAAGCCCCCACCTGAAGGATGCCTTCATGCTGGGAACGCACGTGAAACTGATGTCTTACCAGGGCCCCCGCTACGATGCCACCGTGCTCGACGATGCTGGAAACCTGAAAGAGACTACACTGCGAATGTTCCCCAACGCCGACAAGCAACGGCTGAAGACGGAACTCCAGAAAATCGAATACGCGAAAGCAAAGCGTGAGTGGGAGACCGTTGAATACTGGATGCGCCGCAGCAAACCCAAGTCAGCAGCAGTCTACTGTAACCTGCTGATCGAACATTATCCTACATCTCCCTTTGCCAATCAGGCCCGCGATCTGCTGGCCGAACTGGGACGCGATAACACGAATCATCTCTGGGCCAATTATGCGGTACCAGGGAAAAAATCAGCTGAAAAAGAACCAGAACCATCTCGCTTCTCTCTTCCGGGCATACCCGGTTTTGGCAGCGACGAACCCAAGGCGATTCCCGCCCCATCCAAAGCACCTGCTGAGCAGGCACCCGCTGAGGATACGGAACTCGAACCTCCGGCTCGTTTGAGACTGGATGGACTGGACGAACCGATTAGAAGAATTCCCTCAGACGGAGAACCGGAACCGGCACGGATCCAACTATAAACCTCTCTGCCTGGCAGAATTGTATCACCCTGTATGACTTAGTTTATGAAACGTTTTGTGGTCAACCTGTTCGTGCTGCTGGTGCTGTCAGTCAATCTGCCAGGCTGCGGCTACACCGTCGGCAATTCGTATCAGCCCGACGTACAGACAGTGTATGTACCTATTTTCGAAAATCAGACTCTGCGTCGTGGATATGAGTACCAGTTAACCGAGGCCGTGCAGCGTAAGATTCAGTCACGAACTCCTTTCCGACTGGCCAAAGGCGTAGAAGCTGATACCCGGCTTACCGGGACCATCAGAAAAATCAATAAATCAGTATTGGGGACCACTCAGAATGACGATCCTCGTAATCTGAATCTGGAGTTTGTCGTGGATGTCACCTGGGAAGATATGCGAAGTGGCCAAATTCTGTCACAGCAGCAGGTTCCCATTACTGCCGATGTCGTCAACCTGGTTTCCCAGGCTTCGTTTGCACCGGAAGTCGGGCAATCCCTGGCGACAGCGACCCAGAGAGTCACCGATGAGCTGGCCAATCAGATTGTACAACTTATGGAAGCCCCCTGGTAATTTTGATTCACAAACACACATGGTCAGGATCTCTCTATCCTGATAAAATCCTACACCATTTCAGAAACCCAACAATTTAAACCATCCCCACCTTTCAGATGAACCTGTCTACTACACAAGTACGGATTGCGAAATCTCATCGGGCCTCAAGCCAGACCTGCAATTCAGGGAAGGATTTGGATATCAAATGAAGTCAAAACCTGTCTTACACCAAAGTGCTCTCACGTTATTCTCCTGGGCGATACTGACACTGCTTGTGACCGCGTCTCTTGAAGCGCAGGTCGATCAGCGAAAACCACGCCCCGACCCGGCCGACGCAGTAATGCAGGTCCAGGAACTCCCCAAAGCGTTAGAAGACATTCTGGCGAAGTGGGAAAAGGAATCAGGCAAAATCAATAAACTGGAAGGCGAGCATGTTCGCATCTGGTATGACGATGTTTTCTGTGTCGAAAAACGCTCCGAGGGAAAATTCTATTACGAGAAACCAGATAAAGGCCGGATCGATATTACCGGCATGAAAATTGGTAAGAATGCCAAGCCGGGTAAAGTGAATCCCAAAACAGGAAAACCCTTCATATTACAACCTGGCGAAAATGAGAAATGGATCTGTGACGGACATCGGATTTTCAAAATTGATGAAGATGAAAAAGCGTACGAAGTCTTTCCGATCCCCCTGGAGCGTCGTGGTGCCAATATCATGGAAGGCCCCCTGCCGTTCCTGTTCGGGATGCCTGCAAAAACTGCTAAGCAACGCTATTATTTAAAACTGATAGATAACTCACCACAACAAATTGTCATCGCTGTCAAACCACGTCGGCGGGCAGATGCGGCAAATTACCAGGAAGCCAAAGTCCTGTTGGATCCAAATACGTATCTGCCGCGAGCTGTGCAGTTAATTCACCCAGGCGGGAATCAGTCCACTGTTTACAGTTTCCAAAAAGTGGAAGCGAACAAAGCCAGAGGCATCATCGCTACAGTATTCGGAAACAGTCCATTTACACCGGACTTGGAAGGCTATCAGCTCCAGGGTAAAGTGGTCGCTCAAGCCGATGGCGGTCAGGAGCTACAACCTGCTCCGCAGCAACAGATCGCTCCTATTCAGCATGCTACTTTTAAAGTACCGAATATGGTCGGACATGACTTTAAATCCGCCAGAAAAGTACTGGAAGATATGGGCCTGAAACCTCAGTTTCACCGAGGCGATCCTGCAGGACAACCCAAACTGATCTACCAGGTTTATCAGCAGGTTCCTGTACCAGGTTCTGCAGCTCAGAAGGGCCAGACGATTCATCTGAAGCTCTACGTCGATCCGAGTAAAGCACAAAACTGAGCCGGGTAAGAACATAAATAACTCATAGAAAAGCCCTGGGGAAACCACCCCGGGGCTTTTTCAGTTATTGCGGGCGCGCATCGCACGTTGAATATCCATGCGTGCGGAATCTTTCTTGAGCTTCTCCCGCTTGTCGTGCAGTTTACGACCTTTGGCGATTCCCAGTTTCACCTTCACCAGGCCACGAGTGAAGTAGACGGTCAATGGAATCAGCGTCAGACTCGAATTCTCAGACCGCTCAGCAAATTTGCGGATCTCGGCTTTCTTCATCAGCAGCTTCCGGGGACGCCGGGTCTGGTGGTTCATTGTGTTCGCCTGCGGGTAAAGGGCGATATCACAGTTAAAGAGCCAGACTTCTCCATCCTGCACACGGGCAAAAGCCTCTTCGATGGAGATCTTGTTCGCGCGGATGCTTTTGACTTCGCTCCCCGCCAGCATAATTCCGCAATCGAGTGTATCCAGTATCTCGTAATTGTGGCGGGCCTTACGATTCTGGCAGACGGTACGCGAATTGGGATCTTCTTTCGAAGCTTTCTTCTTTCCCTTTTTACCCATTGCCAGAATCTCCTGAAGTCACCCGGATAATCGGGCGAACGATGCTTACTCTAAAGACGTACATTTTAACCGAGAATGAACTGATTTCAATCAGCTTGAAATCACACGCGCGTCTGGTACTGACACACACAGGTGTGATCTGGTTCAGCAGCAAATGACTTAATTGCTGTCCGGTCGCAGCTGAACCTGCAGAGCTCCTAACATCCGGGTAATCTGCTTTTCCTTTTTGGAAATGAAGGGAACATTATCCAGCACAATGGCCCGTGGCTCATTACGGGGATGCAGTACCAGTCGGCCGGAACGCAACAGGAGATACTCAAAGATATCGCTGATTTCCTTGTCAATCTTCAGGTTGGGAGCCGAAAATCGTTCCAGGTCACTCAGGAATCCATGGTGATGCAGCAGTTCATTACCACGAACTTCCCAATAGTCAAAGCGAACATAGATGCCCACGCAGATAAAGATCAGCCCCAGAATCCCAGAGAACATCCAGTACATCTGAGAATTGGCCCAAGGACGCAGACTTTTCAGGAAATTCGACAGTGCGGGGACAATTTCCGGGTTAAACCGCAGGATCATCCAGGCCCCCATAAACAGAGCCACGCCGAGGAAGAACAGAGTCAACGACGTGGTGCGGGGAAAGTCAAACGCCAGTACTGTCAGATTAAAGCCAAAGACACCCAGAAAGATCAAGGCCATGACTTCAGCCGTATGTTCCGATTTACCGCCCACATACGCTGATTCCCCAGCAAAGGTCATAAAAATCGCAGCAGCGATTGAGACGATCAGGGTTGGATAGAGAAACACAATCTTGGGGTAGGAAATCAGGTAGATACGGTCGGGGACATCATCTTTGTGGTGCCCGGCTCCCGGTTTCAGTTCCTCACCCATCGTGGAATCATCGGCCATGATCGAATCCCTTATCATTATTCACTGGTGCTGGAGTCTGACGCTGAAAAGCAGACCCCGTTATTGATCGAATTGACTTCCTTGAGCACAACGCATTTTGAGCCGCCATGGATCACTAAAACCTGCAAGCAGAACCCGATTTGAGCACTGTCTCGGTGGAAATGTGTTGTATTCCCGGCAATTCAGAATCGTTAGTGTTCCGCAATAGTAGACGTGCTGAATGCGGACTGCAAGGCTGTTTAGGGACTGATACTTAGGACCTGCCACCTTCATTCCCGCCTGGCTGTATTGTCGTTTGATTGACGAGGGCCACTGTGTTTGCCGATTATGCCTCCGACTGGCTCTATTTTGTATAAAATATACAAAGAAAAATATATATAATATATAAAAATCAAAAGTAAGGACTTACTCACCTCCCGATTCCTTGGTACATATTAATGTATGAAAATACGATTGCCTGAACCTGTTCGTGTCGTTTCAGTTCTGGGATTTTTAACCCTGATCACTGTCTCAACGCCTGCTTTAGAGGCTGCGGAGAAAGTTGACTACCTGAAACAGATCAAACCTCTGCTGACCGAAAAATGCTATGCCTGCCACAGTACGCTGAAGCAGGAAGCCGAGTTACGCGTCGAAACCCGCGAGCTGATGCTCAACGGCGGTGACAGCGGAGCGGCCCTCGTTCCCGGCAAACCAGATGACAGCCTGCTGCTCTACCGGATCATGGCAGAGGGAGACGAACAGATGCCTCCGCCCGAGGAAGGTGCACGTCTCTCAACTAAGCAGATCGAACTCATCAAAACCTGGATTGAGCAGGGGGCAGAGTCGCCGGTCGAGACCATACCCGGACGTCCGGAAGACCACTGGGCTTTCCAGCCTCCCGTCAAATATAAACTTCCTGCAGGAAATCAGTTGAATCCGATTGATGCACTCCTGAAGGCAAAACAACAGGCACAGAATCTGATCCCCGTCGCTCCGGCTTCCAGGCGAATTTTACTCAGACGTGTCTATCTGGATCTGATCGGCCTGCCACCTTCACCGGAAGAGATCGAACAATTCGTAAACGACACCGATCCCAAAGCCTATGAAAAAGCCGTAGATCGCCTGCTGGCCAGTCCCCAATATGGAGAACGCTGGGGCAGACACTGGATGGATATCTGGCGCTATACTGACTGGTACGGTCTGGGAAAACAGTTACGTTACAGCCAGAAGCATATCTGGCACTGGCGGGACTGGATAATTGACTCACTGAATAACGACAGCAGTTACGCCGAGATGGTGCAGGACATGCTGGCGGCAGACGAAATCAAGCCGACCGATCGCGATGCACTGCGGGCCACCGGCTTCCTCGCACGACACTATTACCTGTTTAATCGCACAACCTGGCTGGACAGCACCCTGGAACACACATCGAAAGCGTTTCTGGGACTCACCATGAACTGTGCCAAGTGCCACGATCATAAGTATGACCCTTTGACCCATCACGACTATTACCAGATGCGGGCCATCTTCGAACCATATCAGGTCCGCCTGGATCCCGTTCCGGGCGTCACCGACCTGGAGCAAGACGGGCTCCCGCGGATCTTCGATGCACACAATGATGCCAAGACCTATGTGCATGTCCGGGGTAACGAAAAAGATCCGGACGAAAGCCAGGCCATGCCGCCTGCAACACCGGAGATTTTCACGTTCCGAGAATATAAGCCTGCACCGGTCTCTCTCCCCGCAACCGCACATCATCCTGCCCTGCAGGAATTTGTTCTCAAAGACCAGTTAGAAGCCGCTGACGCAAAAATCGCTGCAGCACAGAGCAGTCATCAGAAAGCGGAACAGCAACTGGCGGAACTGGAAAAGACGGCCCGGTCTCAGGTTGCTCAAGCCCAGACGCCTGCTCCCTCCAAACCCTTTCTGATCGACGATTTTGCAAAAGCCAATACGGAACTCTGGGAACTCGGTCCCGGACAATGGGCCTATCAGGATGGAAAACTGATCCAGACAAAAACCGGTTACGGCCGCGCTTACCTGCGATCAAAGGCGGATCACCCCGAGGACTTCCAGGCCACATTCAAATTCAAAACTACAGGTGGTGATAAATGGCGGTCAGTTGGACTCGCATTCGATGTGAATGGAGACCGGGAAAAGTGGATTTACCTGAGTGCCGTCCAACCCGGTTCCAAGCTGCAGGTCAGCTACAAAGAAGATGCAAAATCTATCTATCCCTCCGAGGGGCGCCACGCCTGCGAAGTCAGCCTGAATGAGAACTATGAAATGGAAATCAAAGTTCGCGATCGGCTGGTCAACGTCTCCCTCAATGGCGAACATGCAATCGCTTATACTCTACCGCTGGCACGGGAAGCCGGAAAAATCGATCTGCTGGCATTCGATGCTGCCGCGGAATTCGATTCTGTCAAGATTATCCCACTGCCAGCTGATGCAGAAATGATTCAAGGTAAACAACCAGCCAAACCGAGCCTGGAAGTCGCACAGGCCAGGACCAGAACCGCGGCAGCAGCCCTGCAGTCGGCAAAACTGTATAAAGCCTCGCTGGAGGCCGCATTCGCCGCGGATAAAGCCGCATATTCTGATCTGCCCGAAGAGAAACAGACCGAACTGAAACGCGCTGCCGCCCTGGCGGCCCGTCAGTATGAGCTGGCTCAGGCAAAAGAGAAACTGGCCCAGCTTCAGGAAAAACGGCAAGCGACCACTAAAGCAGCGGATCAGAAAAAACTGGACAAAGAGATTCAGACCGCCGACAGCAAACTGCAGGCAGCCCGGAAAGCGATTGAGGAACCAGGTGAAAAATACACGCGGGTTCGTGCTTCGCGTAAGGCTCTGGAAGGACCAGCTGAAACGGAAGCTTCCCGTTCGCAGCCTTACCCTACAACCAGCACCGGCCGACGCACTGCCTTCGCCCGCTGGGTCACTGATCGCCAGAATCCACTGACCGCCCGCGTGGCCGTCAACCACATCTGGTTGAGGCACTTTGGTCAGCCACTGGTGGAAGATGTAACCGACTTCGGCCTGCGTTCCAAACAGCCACTGCATCAGGATCTGCTTGACTGGCTGGCAGTCGATTTCATGGAACACAACTGGAGCATGAAACACCTGCATCGCCTGATGGTCACTTCACAGACTTATCAACTCAGCAGTTCAACCCGCGACGCCGACCCTCAAACACTCAAAGCTGATTCAGCCAATGCGTATTACTGGCGTCGGAATACTGTCCGCATGGAATCGGAAGTCATCCGTGACAGCCTGCTCTCCCTGGCAGGAGAACTGGACCTGACGCTGGGTGGCCCCACCATCGATCCTGACAAAAATACAGACAGCAAACGCCGCAGCCTGTACTTCACCTACTCTCGTGATTCCCAGGAAAAATTCCTGAGTATGTTTGATGCCGCTGACATCTTTGCCTGTTACCGTCGTCAGGAAAGTGTAGTCCCTCAGCAGGCACTGGCTCTGGCAAACAGTAAAGTTTCCCTGCAGATGGCACGTAAAATCACGGCTCGATTACGAAAACAGGCTCCCGAAGCCAATGACGAGGAATTCGTCAAGCGTGCCTATGAACTGATTCTGTGTGTCGAACCGACGGCCGAGGCCCAGTCACTCTGTCTGCAGGCCCTGGGTGAAATGCAATCCGTCCTCAAGACGTCCGGGCAGAAAGAACCGCTCTGGCGTTCCCGCGAGAACCTGGTTCACGCCTTACTTAACCATAATGATTTCATCACCATTCGCTGAAGGTGCCTCATGAATCATCGATCATATACTGATCAGACACAAAGCCCGTTACCCCGCCGTCATTTTATGAGCAGCCTGGGTTCCGGACTGGCTGGAATCTCTCTGGCTTCACTGTTGCAGGAAGAGGCCCAAGCCTCCGGACATCACCCGCCGACCGGACAGCCACACTTTCGTCCCAAAGCCAAAAGTGTGATCTGGCTGTTCATGCGGGGTGGAGTGAGTCATATGGAGAGCTTCGATCCCAAGCCGATGCTCACCAAATACGAGGGGAAATCGATCAGTGAAACTCCCTGGAAAGACGTGCAGGACCCGGAAAAGCTGAAAAAAGTCCGAGTGGTTGTCGTCAATGATGCCAACGGTCAGCAGCGGAATAAAATCTATCCGTTGCAGGTCGGTTACAAAAAGTATGGCGAAAGTGGTATCGAAGTCAGCGACTGGTTCCCCCATATCGGCGGCTGCGTCGATGACATTTCGATCGTGCGTTCAATGTGGACGACCGATGACAACCACGGTGCCCAGGTGCAGTTCCATTCCGGCCGTCACATGCTCGATGGGCGTGTGCCTACCATTGGCGCCTGGGTCAACTATGGGCTCGGCACTCTGAACCAGAACCTCCCACAGTTTATTAATATGGGGCCGCGTTTCTTTGACGTACGCGACGGTCATTATCTGGGCCCCGCCTATGATTCCGTTCCTCTGAAAGTCGACCCTAAAAACCCGCTGCCTTATGCCAAGCCGGAACTGGATCTTTCTCACCGGGAACAGCAGATTGAGTTTTCGCTGGTCAACCAGTTGAATCAACTCAGTGCCGAACAGTATCCGAACGATACTACGCTACAGGCACGCATGAAATCCTACGAACTGGCGTTCCGCATGCAGACCGCCGTCCCGGAGGTGATTCGTTTCGATCAGGAAACCAAAGAGACCCAGGATCTCTACGGACTCAACAACCCGGAGACCAAACCGTTTGGCATGCAGCTGCTGGCAGCCCGTCGGTTCGTCGAGAAGGGAGTTCGATTCATACAAATTATGCACGGGCCTGGTGCCGCCGGTGCCTGGGATTCGCACTCCAACCTCCAGAAAAGCCATTCCAAACTGGCCAATCAGGTTGATCAGCCAGCCGCCGGTCTGCTGAAAGACCTCAAACGCCGCGGCCTGCTCAAAGATACGATCGTCGTCTTCGCCACCGAATTCGGACGGACCCCCGGATCACAGGGAAGTAATGGCCGCGATCACCATCCCTACGGATTCTCAATCTGGATGGCCGGCGGTGGACTGAAAGGGGGCGTTGCACACGGAGCAACCGATGAACTCGGCTTCCACGCCGTGGAAAAACCGCATTATGTGACCGACGTGCATGCCACCCTGATGAAGCAGCTTGGCCTGAATGCCCGTCTGCTGGAAGTGCCCGGTCATAAGCGTATCGAAATGGATTTCGGTCACCCCATTGATGAAATCATCGCATAAACCAGCACATCTATCACCAGCCGAGCCGCTTTTCAAGGGATTCATCGGGCATCTTTTCTACTGACCGGTCGAATCCGCTCAAGGAACCGGTATAATAAGACCGTACGATTCAGAATCGTACGGTTTCCTTATTTACCAGGTTGCTGCGAAAGGGGTCCCCATGCTGCGTTCTGTCTGTCTCGCGCTGACACTGTTTTCATCCCTGCTGTTGCTGAATATCGATCGGGCAACTGCGAAAACCTACCGGGTGTATTTCCTGGGAGGCCAGTCGAACATGGATGGATATGGCTATGTCAAAGATCTGCCGAAAGACTTAAGTGACCAGGTCTCTGGAGTGATGATCTTTCACGCGAACCCGGCACCAGATGCAGTCCCCGTCGATGGCCGCGGAATCTGGGCTCCTCTGAAACCCGGTCATGGAGCCGGTTTCAAGTCGGATGGAACTTCGAATACATACTCCGATCGATTTGGTGTGGAGCTGACCTTCGCCCGTAAGATTAAGGAACTGGCCCCTGATGAACCGGTGGCACTGATCAAGATCTCGCGTGGTGGCACCTCAATCGCCATCGATGCCGCCGGCAAATTCGGTTGTTGGGACCCAGATTTTAACAGTGGAACCGGTGCAGGGCAGGGAATCAACCAGTACGACCACTTTCTGGCAGGCATGAAACGAGCCTTACAGACACGTGATATCGATCAGGACGGAGAGCCAGATACGCTGGTGCCGGCTGGAATTGTCTGGATGCAGGGAGAAAGTGATGCTGCCTACACCGAAGAAATCGCCCAGCAGTATGAAGCCAACCTCAAGCGACTGATGGACTTAATACGCGCTACACTACTGACAGATGACCTGCCCGTTGTGATTGGACGTATTTCTGATTCCGGAGATAATCCGGAGGGAAAGGTCTGGAAGTATGGTGAAATTGTACGCGATGCCCAGGCGTCGTTCGTCAAAAAAGACGGACATGCGGCCCTGGTAACCAGTACAGACGGATATGGTTATTCGGATCGTTGGCACTATAATTCAGCAGGTTATCTGGATTTAGGCAGTAAATTTGCCCAGGCCCTATGGAAAGCCCCCCAGGATTAGTACTATCCTGCGTGAAGACTTTCCTTTTTATATTCTATTTGAGAGTGTGATTTTCGATGTCTGTAACCAAACCTGAACTGCTTTCCCCAGCCGGAACCCGCAAAGCCATGCAGTACGCTTACGCCTTCGGGGCGGATGCCGTCTACGCGGGACAGCCCCGTTACAGCCTGCGTGTGCGGGAAAACGAATTCAATAAACTGGATGTCATGGCGGATGCGGTTGCCGAAGCACACAAGCTGGGTAAAAAATTCTACATCGCCAGCAACATCGCCCCTCACAACCTCAAGGTCCGCAGTTACCTCAAGAATATGGAACCGGTCATCGACATGCAGCCCGATGCGTTGATCATGTCGGATCCGGGACTGATTATGATGGTCCGCGAACGCTGGCCCGATGTGCCGATCCATCTTTCAGTGCAGGCCAACGCAGTCAACTATGCCACCGTCAAGTTCTGGCAGAAGTTTGGTTTGACCCGGATCATTCTGTCGCGGGAACTGTCCATCAAGGAAGTGGCTGAGATCCAGGAAGAATGCCCCGACATGGAGCTCGAAGTCTTCGTGCATGGCGCACTGTGTATTGCCTATTCCGGACGTTGCCTGCTATCGGGGTATATGAATCATCGCGATTCCAACCAGGGGAACTGCACCAACGCCTGTCGCTGGGACTATAAAGTCAACGAAGCCGTACAGACACCAGAAGGGGACATCGTGTTGAAGAATCCCCCGCCCCCACGTGAACCACAGTTGCCGATCGTGGACCAGGTTTTCCTGCTCGAAGAACCACAACGACCGGGAGAGTATATGCCCGCCTATGAAGACGAGCATGGCACCTACATCATGAACTCCAAAGATCTCCGCGCGGTACAGCATGTGAAGACCTTTACCGACATGGGCATCAGTTCGTTGAAAATTGAGGGACGCACCAAGTCCTTCTTTTATGCAGCCCGCACCGCACAGGTCTATCGTAAAGCCATCGACGATGCTGCAGCAGGGGTGGAGTTCAATTACGAACTGATGGAAATGCTCGACAGCCTGTCGAATCGCGGTTATACGGAAGGTTTCTTCCAGAGACATGCATCAGAGAGCATGCAGAATTACGAGCACGGTCGTTCGGTTGCCAGCAAGCAACAGTTTGTCGGCGATATCATCGACCGCGATGCAGACGGTCTGATTGTTGATGTCAAAAACAAGTTCGGGCTCAATGATGAACTCGAGCTGATGACTCCTGCAGGGAATACGGTCTTCTCACTGAAATCGCTACTGAACCAGAAATCAGAATCTGTGGACGTGGCGCCGGGCAGTGGGCACGTAGTGAAGATTCCCTTCACAGAGAATCAGCTTGAAGAGAGTGCAGGCTCGATGAGCGACCACGATCAACAGTTCGCACTGCTCATGAAATCGGTTGGGACGCCAGCGACGGCTTCACTCACCTAGAGCCGTTTACTTCTGACCTTTAACAGTCAGTTCGTTGTTGACCATGCGCACTCCCGGCTCGAGCATCGCCAGGAATTCGACCAGCTTCCGAGTTCCTGCTGAGTCGACTTCACCACGCAGTGTCACACTGTGATCGGCGTTGACCTGAAACTGAACACCACTCAATTTGTCATTTCGGGTTCGCAGTTGATCGAAGGAATTCCCGATTGAAGCGGAGACGTTACTCATGGGAATAGCCGGCGCCGTAAATGCGACTCGTAACTGGGGTCGGAACTCAGGGACCCTGGGCCCCGTCTGCCCCGCATTCCGCTGATTCAGACTGTTTTGCGAGCCTCCCCCCGTCGCACGATTGAAATTCCGATTCTGTCCGGGAGCACCGCCGGTCGCAGACTGGGCATTATTGCGACCAATAAATGCATTCTGCGCAGCATCAGAGCGGCCAATAAAATTGTTCTGAGAGTTCAGATTCTGTGGCGTCCCCATTCCAGATGAGAGCGGTGTCTGCAGATTGTTCAGAGGAGTCTGTGCTGTCCCTGAACTTCCCCCCAACCCGGATGTGGATCCTCCCAAAGATTGATTACCCCCCCGTGATGATTGTGAGCCACCACTGGTAGAAAGCGTCTGCACCTGCCCCTGACAGATTTGCGTTTGCAGCATGACCGCACACGCAAAACCCGCAGTGATCATTGAACTTGTGAAGAATTTATTCAACATGATATTCCCTCAAAATGGGAGATAGAACCGGGGCTTGCAGATACTTCTCTAATTATACCATCGTCATTTGCGGGGGAAAGCAAATAATCCGTTTGTCGCCCGCTGCCTCTTTAGCGATTCCCACTCAGACGGTATTGCCGATATTCTGTGTCAGACTGAGATTCAAACGAAGTTCCCTGTTGAACAGGTGCAGGTTCAATCCGGGTCTGTTTATTCTCGTTGAGCAACTGACCCAACTGTTCTTCCAGTCGTCGAATCCGCAGATCCCGATCATCGACAGAGGGGGGTTGTTCGCGCGGCGCGAGAGACTCGGCACTCACCTGTTGAATCACAGATTCCTGAACCGGTACTGATACAGACTTCCGTTTGAGATCGGCAGCCAGTTCCAGTCGCTTGCCGCGCTCACGTCGTGCCAGCGTCTCGACGGAGGTGACAGCATCTTCTTCAGGTTGAGGAGCAGGTGATAGTTGAGCCAGTGGTTGAGCCGAATCAGCAGGAGGCTTATTGCCTTCCAGTTTGACAGAAACCATCCGGGAATAAACTTCGGGGGCCTCCGTTTGAGTCAACTTAACCCGCAAAGCACATTCCGCCTGATCCTTCCCTTTACGCACGTAGGGAATGAAGAGTTGATAAGCTGGCCCCAGGGTCGAGTCCACAGCATGAACCTGCCAGGCCCCGGAATCAAATTTGAACTGGTGGATCGGCTTGGACTGCTCGGCCCCCTCGCCCTGATCGTCATAGAGGTAAATCATGACCTCCCCCTTCACGTAGACGGGGGTCGTATTGTTGTGTTGAAAAAAGAGTATCTGTCCGGCGAATCCGCGTGTAGGTAAACCATCCACTCCCTTGCCTTCTGCCGGCTCCCACAGCGCGATCACTTCCACTGCCGGCTTCTTTGCACTGGCATACTGTCTGGAATTCTGCCAGTTCCAGGTCGTGAGTGCCAGGCTGCTGCAACCAGACAGAGGAATGAAACACAACAGGCAGATCACAGAATATCGCATAGATCTGATCGAATGCTGCATTACTTAGTCTCGCTTCCAGTAGGGAAATTTCGGTTTCTTGAATCGTGTTTTCGGAGCAGGTTTAGTGGGGATCGCAGGCTTTGATTTCGTCTCATAATTCATCTGCTGAATTTCTCCCCCCAAAGCTGGTGCCGGTGGAGTTTCGGGCATAGGATTCAGATTCGATTGTGGCATCACAGTCGTGGGAATTTCTTCCAGCATACCGGGGCCATCAGGCATGAACTCCGGTTCTCCCGGGGGCACTGCAAAGATGGGGCCGTGCATATCTTCCGCTTTTTCTACCTGGAGATGAATACGTTCGGCTTCCACCTGCTTGATGAATTCAGAATCTGCATCATTACGGATAATTCTCGGCGTGAGAAATACAAGCAGTTCTTTACGACGCGTTGAAAGATAATCGTAACGGAATGGAATGCCTAAAACGGGAATGTCACCCAGCCATGGAACCTTACGTTCGATCGTGGTATCAGATTCTGTAATCATGCCCCCCAGAACAACGGTCTGTCCGTTGGGCACACTGACTGTTGTCTGCACGGATGTAATATTCTTAATGGGAGATTCCACAACGTTACCGGTGGTCGCATCGGTAAAGATGGGAACACTCGATCCGTTAAAGTCACTTTTCTCTGCCAGGGTTTCCATGACGATGTTACCGTCCGGACTGATTCGAGGAGTGACCGTCAGGATAATCCCTGCTTCCGATTGCACGATGACGGGATTCGCTGAACCGACTGCGGTAACAGAAACTCCATTGACCACGGGCACAATCTGACCGACCTGAATTTGAGCTGTCACATTATCTACAGTACGAATCTGTGGACGACTCAGTATGTGCACGTTCCGTTTTGCGGCGAGGGCCCGAATCAGGATACTCACTGATTCCGAACTGGCAGAAAGTACCAGTCCACCGAAACCAAGATCACTGTTGCCTCTCTGCAGCGAGAAGTTACTCAGGGCCTGGCCTGCGGTGTTGCCGGTGTTATTCGTATTATTAGTCCCCAGAGGATTCACAGAATTGAAGATGAAACCTGGTGTTGCTTCCTGAGACACGATCGTCTGATTTGTCTGAGTCACGTTATTCTGCCCGGTTACGGTCTGCTGTACCGTCAGAACATTATCAATCAGACTGCGGTTAAAGAGCAGGGAGTCCTGGATCCCCAGTTCCACACCAAACTCATCGTCGTTATCCAGTTCCACTTCAACAATCAGAGCCTGAATAATCACCTGCGGTGCTTCTTTATCCAGCTCTTTGACCAGGTTGGAAACCTGTTCGAAATAACGGGGAGTCGCACTGATGATCAGGTTATTGTTGATCGGTTCTGGAACCACAATCACTTCGCGTTCCAGCAGTTCAAAACTGCTGATCAGATCCGGGTCCTGGGCAACCAGTGACCTCTGCGTTTCGAGAAATTCATTGATTGCCTGAGATACATCAGCCACCGGGGTATTCTTCAATTGAATAACGGTCGTTTCCCGTTTCCTGCTGTCGGCACTATCCAGTTTGAGTAGAATCGCTTCGACGATCTGCAGGGCATCGGCGCCCCCTTGGGCAACAACAGAGTTTGTACGGCGATCGACTGAAAACTTGAGCGGAATCAGGTTGCTGTTCGCATCATTTACACCTGCGATCTGAATTCCCAGATCGGTCTGCTGGTTTTCCTCTGAGAATGTTGACTGCAACAATGTAACCATTGATTCTGCATCAGCATTTTTCAGAGTAAAGACTTTGAGCTCTGCAACTGTGGTGACGCGTTCGTCAAACTGTTGAATCAAGGCGCCGATCAGGTCCAGGCTATCCTTAGGGGCGGTTACAACCAGTGTATTGGCCCGAGGATCAGGAATCAGGCGAATGTCAGCCAGAAGACCGGATCTGAGTACCCGACTCTGTTGTCCTTCTTTTGAGAGATATTCAAGTACCACAGAGCGGGCTTCCTGCAACTGCTGTGCGGCTTCCCCACCGGCGCCACCGATATTGGCTCCCAGGCCGGTCGTGGTCCGGGCGGCTGCCGGGTTTAATACGCTCTGCAGAGTAGCATTCAACGTTTCCGCCAGATCGGCGGCAATGGCATTCTTGAGTGGGAAGATCTTAACACGGCTCACCGCCTGCGACTGATCCAGATCAATCTTTTTGATCAAGGCAGCCACTTCCTGCATATCGCGAGGCTGCGCCTGCACGATGATGGAATTCGTGCGAATATTTGGTGAGACCACCACCCGCGTCCCCAGTCCGCCACGCTCGTTGTAAAACTCACGCAAGGTTGTCGCAACCTGACTGGCGCTGGCGCTCTTGAGTTGAAATACACCAAACTCGTTCATCGGATCCACTGGCTGATCAAGTTCATCAGCCAGTTTCAGAATGGATGGCATGTCGGTTTCCGGAGCCAGAATCAGCAGGGCATTCGGTTTTACCAGGGGAATGATTTTTATCTTCTGTTCCTGCCCCTGGATTGCCCGCAGCTTGACGAGGTCTTCGTATACTCCATTCAACAGTTCTGCCAGGGCAGCGGAGTTCACATTCCGCAGGTTTAACAGATGAATATCGGGACGTGTTCCTTCACTGAGTTTTTCCAGTTCCTTGATGATCTTCATCAGCGCGTTCACATCTTCATCTTTCCCACGCAGAATCAGGACTCCCAGATCGGGAACCGACTCAATGTTGACGTTACCACTCAGGTCCTGTAACAGTTCAGGTAACGATGGCTTCGGTGACATGTTCTCCGGTTTTTCAGCCGGTTGAGGTGGTACCTGTGGAGCGTTCGGGTTTTGTGGTTGAGCTTCATCAAACGACATTTGGTCGATACGATCCCGTAGCTGATCAATCTGTTGCTCACGAGGCACCCCCAGCTGATCTACATAGCCTTTTGCAGGCCTGTTTCGGGTAGCGGCAGCAGTGGAGGCAACCTGTGTCTGCTGATGCAGTGTCTGTGCAACTCGACCAATTTGTGGAGAACCCGTTACGAGCTGAATCGATTCTGCATAACCATTGGCAGATCGGTCCAGCTTGAGAACGGTTGATTTGAGGACAGCAGCTTTCTTCCGTGATGCCTCGAAAACCAGTTCGTTATTCTGTTTGTCCAGACCGATACGGAAATCGACCTGAGCAGAGATCACATCCAGGCTTTGACTGTCCTGATCACGATTCAATGTCTGCTGGCGTGATTCAAATACAACAATACCAGGCAACCCCCGGGGACCTTCCCCCTGCAGTTCTGCCTGTGTTTCAAATGCATGATAAAACAGTCTGAGAATGTCGGTGCTATGAACAGTACGGGGATGGACACTGAAAAGAACTTTTGCATTTTCTGCGCTCGGTTGCAGTTGACGGGCACTGTTCTCAAATGCCGGTGGTTCTACAGCAGCGGCGATATCAGCTTGTCTAGTTGCTGGAACTGAGGATTGTGCTCTTTCCTGATGTGATACACGCTCAACCTCTGATTGTTTCTGCTGAGGCTGGTCTGATTCATTTTCTGCTGACTGAATTGTCGGACGAATATACCTGGCCTTGGTCGATCGGAGATCCAGGACGACAATAAATTTATCTTTCTGTAACAGACGGAAACCTTTGGGTTCCAGATCCCGGTTCAAAATCTGAAACGTTTCTTCGAGGGTATGTGGCCGTTTATCTCTGCGGGAGAAGAATCCTTTGGGAACAACGTCCATCACGAGTGTCAGTCCGCTTTGTTCGGCGACTTTATGAAGCACCTGATCCCAGGTGGACTGCAGATGGTTCAGGGTGATATTCGCAACATCTTCGCTGTTTTGCGTTTCATCCAGTTCCTCTACGGGCAGTTCTGATACGGGAACACTCTTTGAAGTAACCACAGCTGCTTTTGCCGACTGATCAGACGATGCATTAGAGGGTTTACGCAGGCGGTTCCATAATCCCGGTTTGCTGTCAGCGTATGCTGCGAGAGAGGGACCGCACAGCACAAGAATCGCTAACAGACAACGCAGATGTCTGGAAATATTTCTGACTATTCTATTGTAAGAAAACAAGGGGGCACCCCATTAGAATCAGAAGTGAACGAGAGGAATTAAAGGTCGGGAAAGTGGACGCATCTCGAGCGAGATCATCTCCGACAGAATCCCTACAATCGTTATTATCGGTAAAGTTTAACATTCACATTGAACAAAGGTTTTGATTTTGCCAAGAAAGTCGGTGTTTTTAAACCGGACATCTATCGCGTTAAGCGCAGATTTATCAGTAACTTACAACGCCACTCGGAATACAGGCGCAGGAAGAAATACATTGCTGGCGAATACCGACAGGCAAAATAGGACATCTTGGATTGATAAAAGGAGAGGTAAGTCTACGTAGATAGGATGGTTTTGTTTTTACAAATGCCACATGAGAGAGAGGGGATGTGGCGCTAATTTAACACGGGAACCGAGGCCAGGTTTCGCAGAGATCTGAAATTTTCTCCCAGAGAGAGCATCCAGGGCTTTCCGTCTATTTCCAGAACGATGTGTTGATCAGTGATCGTTTTCACAACCGCATGTAAATCTGCAACTTCGATTGAATCCCCCTCTTTGACTTCTCGTTTTTCATTGGTAGCGCGATTGCGGATCCAGGCGATTCGACGGCCGTCCAGTTCGATACTGCCTGTTAAAAATGTAAAAAATGCATCATCCAACGTGACCTTGACTGTCAGCTTCTGTGTGCTGGACGCAGACGGTATCCCGGAATCGGTAACTTTGACTGTCACAGGGTATTCTTTCATTTCTGTCGCAACGGACGGCGTCCAGGTCAACTCACCTGTCTGAGCATTGATCTGCATACCCTCGGGAGCACCTGACTCTAATTCGAACGTCAGTCTCTGAGCAGGTTGATCCGAGTCGGTCGCTTTTACCTGGAGCGTTAAGGGGCGCGTCTGGTATGCCGTCACAGTAGTTACCGATTCCAGTTGAGGGGCGGTATTTTTTTCCAGAAACTCGATCTCGAACGTTCTCTCAACTTTCTGATCGCCTTGAGTGGCAGTGATAGTCACGGGAAACGTTCCGGTCTTCTGTTCTGTTGCCGGTGCCCATTGCAGTTTTCCAGCCTGGGCCACAATGCCGGGTAAATCTGATTTGACTGAAATCTTCGGTGCTGACTGTGAGGGATTGATCCCTGCAAGAGGCAGGGACAGATCCAGGGAGCTACCTCTGATCAGAGTCTGTTTCCCAATATCGCGGAGTTCCAGTTGATAGACCTTATCAGGAACCGGTTTGGCGAAAGGACTGTTATCAGCGATCTTCTGATAGTCATACAATGCCTGCAGGTATTCCGGCACCTGAGTTACAGCCGCTCCTTTGTTATGCGAGGCTGGTCTGGTATCAAGCACACCACGCTGGACAGTCCACTCTGTTGAACTACGACTGCTCACATTCAGAATTTCGTTATCAATTTTGATCAGGAAGCTCTCGCCAGAGGGGAAATAGCGATCCGACAGAACCTTGAGCAGTTGAGCATCCTGGGTCAGAGGCTGTTGCAGCTTCGTACTTCCTTCTGCTGTCTGATTCATGGGAGCCAGTTCGACCGGAGTCCCTGCATCGTAGCGCGCCGGTACCGTTTGGCTGGCACCACGGGTAACTGTCCAGTTATCACCCTTGATCGCATTCACTGTCAGGAATTCCTGATTAATCCGCACGCGGAACGGCGTTTCGTTCGGGAATTCCTCAGCCCCATTCAGCTTCAGACTGGTTGCATCAAAATTCAGACTCTCAGACAGCCTGGTACGCGGAAACAGCTGTTCGCGCGGCCTGGCTTTACTCAGCGCCAGCCCTTCCGCGGTTAACTTCAATTCGAGTTGATCTGCTTTTGCTGTCCCGGTGCTGTCCAATTCCAGATTGATGATGTTCTGACGTAAATCTGTCTGGTAGAAGTGCAGCAGAAACTGAGCGAGCTGAGCGTAGGTTGCAGTCCCTTCCAGCGACACCTGAATCGCAATATAGGTTTTTCCTTCTCGAATCCGCCGCCCGGGTGAGAGTTTCAGATTGGTAATACCCGAGAGTTCCGCTAGATCGCTCAACCATTCGAGGTAAAGACGCTGCGCGTCATGCTCGTCTGGAGGGAGACTATGCGCCACCCAGTCACCCAGTTGTCGGGCAGAGCGGAGCAGTTCCAGTTCTTTGTTCTCCTTCTGATCGATCTGTTGATTCAATACCTTAAGTTGATTCTGCCGTGTCTGAACCGGTTCGATGAAGGTGCTGTTAATCACAGGCATCCCGAGCCAGACCAGAATGATGGTCCCAAAAATCGCAGCCAGTATTTTTTCTCGTTTCTGCATAACTTTTTACATTCAACACTAATCAAGATCGTGGCAGCTCAGACAGTTAATAACTGCTGGCATTATTTTTTTATTTCCGTTGCCGTCTTTGCTGAAGGTGTTTCTTGAGACGGCAGGCGTTCTGCATCAATTTCAAAGGGAACCGGATAATCGGTATCGCTCGTCAGATTATTGCTTCGTTTGGGATGGACCCGGTAATTATTGTATGAGAGCTGCTGATTCAGATCTCTCACATCCAGATCGTCTTTGGCATTGCCAGTCGTACGCAGCCGGCTCAATGACTGGCCGCTGGAACGACTCACAGAGAGCTCACTCAAATAGATCCGGTCTGTTCCCGGTAATACGCGTTCCAGTTCCTGAAATACTTTTAAGGTCGGAGAATTCGATTTCTCCCATTCTTCGATCACAGCCACCGACTCCAGGGTGGGCTGGCCCCGCTTGAGCAGTTCATCGAGATCGCGCTGTACCTTTTGCCGCTCTGCAATTTCTTCATCCAGTTCTGAGACCCGCTGATGTGTGAGGAAAAACGCCGTCAATACGATCAACGCCAGTCCACCAACTCCCAGAGCAATCTGCAGTTTTCTGCGGTCTGGCTTTTCTTCGGCTTTATGGGGATGCAGAAAATCAACTGTTTCAAGACGTTTGTGCTGCCGAGCATAGACGAGTCCCAGCGGGCCTGACACAGTTCCAGGTAAAGGAGAGGTCTCTGAATTCTCCGCAGTCGTAACGGACACCAACGGATTCAAAACTTCAACCGGACACAGATACTGTTCCTGTAGATCCTGAATGAGTGGCTGCAGATGGGATTCATCTCCGATCAGAGTAATGGAACCGATATCCTGGCCAGCCAGTTGGGCACTACGTGCCATGAGAAAACGTTTCAGTTCGGTCTGGATTGTCTGATTCGAAATATTTCCGTCTGCTATCGGAACCGGTACGGAGTTGGTAAACAGTAACCGTCGCGACTGGATCAATGACATTTCCAGATAATCGTCAGTCGAATTTAGAATCAATGTCGGCGATTCCAGATCTCCCGTTGTCGTATGGGCAACCCATTCCGCAGCACTGACGGAGCTGAGTCCGGTGGAAACGACTTCCAACCCCATCGACTGAAATGTTTTCAGAGCTTTGTCGTGTAAGTCTTTCCCGATACTGACAACAAGAACTTCGCGGGTGGTCTTACCTTCCTGAACCGGCATCAGCAGGTAATCGAGCATTAGTTGTCCCAGAGGGACAGAAGATTTTGTAGCAGTCTGGAACCGGACGATTTCCGGAATTTCATCTAGAGGAACATCGGGAATTTCGATCAGGCGAACCGTGGATTCGTGACGGGGAAACGAAATCAGGACCTGCTTCGCGGAGACTCCCAGACGGTGGAGTTCATTCTTAAGCCAGCTACCGGCAGAGACCGGATCCTGCGCAGGACGATGTTGATCAGGCCAGGTAATTTCAAAGGTACGTTTGATGGAGACCGAGGTCACACCGACATGCGCTTCGATTCCAGTCAGCTTCGATTTGTCCCAGTTGATTGCCAGATAATCTGCCATAATAAAATTCTCAATAAACGAGTTCAAACAGGCTGAATTCGACTGCCGGTTTGTCTGGTACTCAGCAATTATTGATCCGGTGACATTCCCTGTACGGTCGAAAGATCATAGCCTGCACCGAGATTACTTAAATCACGAACATAGGTAATACGTGGCGGAATAAAAGTTCCATCAATAATGGCTTCCATGCGGGTCATCTGTCCGGACTGACCGAAATAACCCAGCGCCTGCACGCGAAAGACATCACCGCCACTACAGATATAGGGGGCCAGTTTTCGTAACTGTTCTATTGTCGTGAGACCTTCAATCACAAGCCATCCCGTTGTCTGTCGTGCCTGGCTGATTTCTGTGGCAGGGGCTCCGTTTGTAGCAGTCATTTGGGAACTTACGATCGCATTAGCCAGCGTTTCATCCATTTCGGGAATTCCCAACAGAGTTTCCAGGCGGGCTTCACTGATCTGAATTCGTCCCTCAATGTACTGATTCTTTGTGGTCGTCAACATGTCATGGAGAATCGGGAGACTGGTCGTCATGCTGGCCGCATCTGCAGGCCAGGGACTGGTCAGTGTTGTCTTGGTTCCATCGATTTCGATTTCAACTTCTGATCCCACCAGATCATAAATGGAATTGATTGTGAATGCGGCTCCGGCGGACAGGTCCATGCCCCCGCGGGTGACCGTCACTCCCTCTTCCGAAAACATTGCTTTGGCCAGACCGGTCGCCAGTTCATTTAAGGCCTGTTGTTCCGAGGTACTGCCTCCCACGGTTGTCAAGGTTGGCCCCGAGTCCAGATCTTCAGCAGTCTGCAGGGGCCCACTCACTCGGAAAGCGACGATGAACCGGGCTTCATCAGGTCCCAGTTCGGTCTCCAGTTGATCGTAGAGTTCCGTGAGCATGGTCTGATTGACGTTAATCTTCTCAGAGCCATCCGGACGAATATTGATCTCTCGACTGTGTACTGTGAGATAAGCTGACCAGCCTGCATCCAGCACACCGTCTGCATTGTCCAGGGGCAGCGTGGCATCGCCATCGTTCTCATTCGGATCGAGAATACCATTGCGATTTGCATCTTCACCATAGAGCAGTTCCGGAGTCACGCCACGGACAAGCAACAGTTCATCCAGTGATTCCAGCGGGGCATTTTTTGCGTAATAAGGTGATTCCAGGGTGCCGTAGTAATCGCTCTCAGCCCCATACGCACGTGGATCATCGTCTTCATCGATCCAGTCCAGAATCGCTGAGGCAATTTCCTCAGTCATATTCGGAATATACATCAGACGGTCAACCGCGGTGATTGCCTCAACATCCAGTTCATTGTCCTCTTCTGTCGCCAGAATATTGAGATTCAGCTTGCCGGATTCATTACTCAAACCAAAGCGAATGGTTTTTGATTGTGCGTCTGAGATGACCGGGGCAACAACACTGAAATAGCCACTCGCGCGGGGGACATCGCTGGGAATCAGATTGATATTCTGAAACTGACTCGGATTGTGATACGAATTCCAGCCATCAACATCAGAACGATCTCCAACATAGGCAGCCGCCAGTTCGATTCCGGAAAGCGCCAGCTCCCGAGACTGAATCGCCCGACCGTAACTGTTGGTGGCTTCGATCTCCACGATCATCAGTTCCGAAAAGGTATACGCCCCCAGACTGAGCATCACCACGACTACTAGCACGACCAGCAAAGTGCTACCTGCGCGTTCCGACAGCCTGCCGACAGGTGTCTGTCGACTACTACGAAAATCAGGTTGTGAATTGACGGTGTACTTCATGGATTATTATCAGAGTTCTGATTAAAACGAACTGGTGTCCTGTTCTGTGGTCTGTAAAACCGCAGGTAGAGCCAGCGGGAGCGCAATCACCATGCTGTAGGTATTGTTGTAACCATTTATTTTTTCGTTCACAGACTTCAGCGCTGTCTGTTGCAGGTCGCTGCGAAAGCCGATTGTGACTCTGATTGCCTGCGGTACGGTCCCGTATTCAGTGCTGTCCCAAAGCTCAAGCCAGTCGCTGCCATCAAAATATTGAAACTGCAGACTGCTGATTTCCGGCGCCAGGAGTTCTGACTGTGATGCCATCTGCTCGAGATCCGCAGCCTGATCCGCCATGCTCATTGAGAGCCGGTCTCCTTCCAGACGAGCCACTCCCTGCACATCTTCACCGCTCCCGGAAGTATTCCGAAACTGATCGCCGGCGGCCCCTTGCAGTCCTCCGGCCCCCACAACTGCCAGAAAGTAAGATACGGAAAGTAGATCACTACGGACGCTCGGCGTGGTGGTTGCTCCTGAATTCGAAGAGAGCAGCAGAGGCTGGCGGGCTGGTCTGCTGGTGTGGAGCACGAGAGACTGACTATCGCCATACACACCAATGTTTCCCGAAGTGTAGGCATCATCGGTACTGGTCACCTGGATTTCGACGGTTTCTGCTTCTTCGGTCTCTGAATCAGCAGAGCCTGTACCCTCCGTCTCTTCTTCTGCTGTCTCCAGTCTATAAGTCACACAGTGCAGATCATGTGATATTTTCTGGAAGACGGCCCGCGCAATCTGAGCCTGTTCCACCTGGCGATGCCCCAGCGTCGTATATTTCCAGTAGAGATCCAGAGCAGAATAAATGGCAGCCAGCAGCAGGCTGGTCAGTCCGATGGCCAGGATGACTTCAAGCAGGGTGAACCCGGGTAATCGTACCATGTGAACATGCTTATGCGACCGGGAGCGTTTCATAGCTGCTCCTCCAGTGTCAGCTCTGAAGCTGACTCCACGGTGTTGGCTGCGTCGAGCAGCATTGCCGGATCTCGAATCTGTCGTGTCAGCTGATAGCTGGTCGTTACACTTTCTCCAGCTCCGGAGTAGAGTACTCTGACTGTTAACTGCAGCATGTTCTCGTAGGCGCCAGGCTGGACATCCAGGCTCCATTTCCAGTTTTCTTCATCTTCAAAGGCAGCCTGGGAGACCGCTTCCAGAGGCTGGGCTCCCGCCAGTACTTCCGCGAGTTTTGACTGGCATTTAAGTATTGCCTGTGTTCGTAACTGCGCCTGCACTGCTGCCCGGGAACCGATGCCAATCAACTGACTGAGGGCAGTGAGTGCGCCGAGGAAAATCGCCAGTGAGATTAAGACCTCGAGCAGGGTCAGCCCGGTACGTGTGCGTTTTTGTGTTGGAATGCTGATCATGACGATTTCCCCTGTCCGTAGGAAACCGTGGTCGTCCCGGTCAGGCCGCGTAGTTGAATGCGGGCCACGGAACGTTTATCTTTCAGAACATCCTGATTCAAATCAAAAGCAGCCGTCCCATCCGGATAAAACGTGATGGGGAAAGCTCCCTGCATCCAGTTCCAGTCTTTTGAATTTGGCAGGTTTGATAACCAGGCATAGGGGACTGCCGCCTCTGTCACAACTGCGGAAGTTTCCTGGCTGAACTGGAATTCCTCGGGCAACTTCCCCGAGAGCACAGATTGACTGGTCGCGATGGTACCCGTATTGGCTCCAGAAGATTCGCCTCCCAGCAGTCCCTGATCGACGGGAACGACCAGATACTGCCGCCCTCCCGGTTCCAGAAAAACCTGATACATCACCCCCTGATCAATGGCCCGCACCCGGGCGGCAGCAAAGGCGGAATTCAGATCCTGCATGCTCTGTCGCAACCGGTTGCTCGCGCTGATCCGCAACACAGCTGGCCAGACGACACTGACCAGAACCAGCAGCAGAGCCAGGACCAGCAGCATCTCGAGCAGCGTAAAAGCGGCCCGTCGTGAATGCTGTTTTCCTGGCTGGTACTGTTGGTAGATCACGTGGTATATCCTCTGGTAAAATCAGAGACTGGAACGGGACAGAAACTATTCTGTCTGCTCCCAGTTATTAACATCATCGCCGGAGCCGTTTTCGTCCTGCTGATTGGGGCCTGAGGACCAGATGGCTGGTTTGGTGGACTGCGCTTTATTGTTGGGGTACTCGTAGTGGAACATCTGCCCCCAGGCATCCAGTGGCAGAGATTCAATAAAGGGTTCAGCCGCCTGACCATCCGAGCTGACGGGTTCGAGCAACAGCTGCAACTGTTCCGGTCCGCCTTGAGGATATTCACCATTATTCTCGGCGGCATAGAGTTTGAATGCCTGTTCGAGATTATGGATACTGGCGCGGGTCGCTTTGATATTTGCTTTTTTCTGGCTTCCCAGCAGGTTGGGAACGACCATCGCAGCGATCACAAGAATAATGCCCAGCACGATCAGCATTTCGAGGAGGGTAAAACCACGCCGCTGTTGTTTGTTGTGAATCTTGATTTGTTTCATGTCTCCATCCTTTTTACTTTATACTTGTTCCAGAAGGGAATGTTCTGGGTTCTACCCGAGTAAGATAAAACCAATGACTTGTCACGTACTATTATATTAAACCAGAGCTTTGGAAAACCGGTAAAAGTAATGCCAGCATCACAAAAACGACCACAGCGGCCATGATGAGCAGCATAAGCGGCTCCAGCATTCGCACAAACATATCCAGCTTGCGGTTGGTCTGGCGTTCCATGTTATCTGCGATATCGATCAACACCTGTTCCAGGTTGTTGGCTTCCTCACCAACGGCGATCATTTCGACGACTTCTTCCGGGAACTGACCACTAAGGGCAAAAGGCTGGGCAATCGATTTTCCGGCAGAAATACTCTCTGCAGCTTCACCAATCGAATTACTGATGACTTTATTACCAGCGGCATCCTTGGCGATTCTCAGGGATTGCAGGATGGGTACACCATTGGCCAGCAGGGTCCCGAGAATTCGGCAAAAACGGGCGATAGCCAGACTGCGAACAATCGCTCCCAGGCCATAGGCATTCAACCGGAACTGATCGAATTTCAGACGGCCTTCCGTTGTCTCGAGATATTTATAAACCGCGGCTCCCACGAAAACGATCGCAAAAAAAATCAGAAACCAGTACGACTGCATAAAGGCACTGAAACCAAGCAGTGTTGTGGTTGCCCAGGGAAGGTCGCCTCGCTCAGACATTCGTTGAAAAATCGGTTCAAACTTGGGAACGAAGTAAACCAGCAGGAAGCTGACGATCACAGTTCCGAAGGTGGTCAGGAACGCGGGATAAATCATCGCACCGACTACCCGGTTTTTGAGTTCTTCCTGATGGTCCGTGAAGCTGGCAATTCGCTTTAAGACGTCTTCCAGGAAGCTGCCTTCCTCGCCGGCACGTACCATACTCACTGCCAGTTCCGAAAAGACTTTGGGATGCTGCCCCATCGCGACTGCCAGCCGGGTTCCGTCAGCGACTTCCGCACGAACCTCTTCGAGTACCTGCTTGAGCGACGGGTTGGTCGATTGCCGGTTCAACAGTTCCAATGAGCGTAAGAGAGGCACCCCCGATTTGAGCAAGTCGGCCAGCTGTGTATAAAAAACAGACAGATAGCGGGCCCGAACCCGTTTACCAGACCGTCTCAGCTGCGCTTTCGCCGCATCTGCCAGATCGACTTTGACCGGAAACAGACTCTTGGCAGCCAGCGAATTCAGTGCATCCTGCTGATTGGCAGCAGAAAGCACACCGGTCACCTGGCGGCCTGTTGCTTCTCGTGCGATATACTGAAATTCGGGCATCTGACTGACTTCAATTACTTACTAACTGGACTCAACACTTTTTCCTCTCTGCGGGAGTGCGAGTTAAATATCTCCCTTGGTGACCCGCAGGATCTCATCGATCGACGTGATTCCGGCGAGGACCTTTTCCCAACCGGCATCCCTTAAGGTCTGCCAGCCATTCTTTCGCGCGTAATCGCGAATCTGGCCTGAGCTGGCGTGTTCGGTACACAATTTTCGTATAACAGGATCATTTATGAGCAGTTCCAGGATACCAATACGCCCCGAGTATCCCATTTCTCTACAGTGTCGACACCCCACAGGTTCATAAATTTCCTGCATCCGTTCCAGGGGAAAGTCCGGGGGAATTTTATCCGGGTGAGGCTGATGTGGTCGTTTACAATGTTTACAGAGGACACGCACCAGACGCTGAGCCAGAACGGCTTCTACCGTACTGGCCACCAGGTATGCTTCCACTCCCATATCAACCAGACGGGTAAAAGCACCGGGTGAGTCGTTGGTGTGCAGCGTGCTGAAAACAAGGTGCCCGGTCAGCGATGCCTGAATGGCGCTGTTCGCAGTTTCTCCATCACGAATTTCCCCGATCAAAACTACATCCGGGTCGTGACGCAAAATACTTCTCAGTCCGGCTGCGAAAGTCAATCCGATGCGGGAATTCACCTGAATCTGGCTGATCCCTTCACTGTGATACTCGACCGGATCTTCCACCGTGATGATTTTCGTTTCCGGACTTTTGATCTCATTCAAAGCACTATAGAGCGTTGAAGTTTTCCCGCTACCCGTAGGTCCGGTCACCAGAATAATTCCGTGAGGCAGCTCGATCATTTCGCGGAACGTGGACAGCATCTCCGCATTCAAGCCCACATTATCCAGACGAAAAACCATGCGTTCCTTATCGAGCAGTCGCAGTACGATTCCTTCGCCGTAAATCATGGGAATGATCGAAACACGCACATCGATTTCACGCCCCGTAACTCGCAGTTTGATGCGTCCGTCCTGGGGGAGTCGTTTTTCCGCGATATTCAGATGCGCCATGATTTTCAGACGCGTAATGATCGCTGAATAAAAATGATTGATCTCTGGTGGCACCGACTGTACCCGCAACAAACCATCCACGCGATAACGGACCACCAGCCCGGTTTCATGCGGTTCAATGTGCACGTCACTGGCCTGCTGCTGCAGCGCCTCTACCAGCAGTTCGTTAACCAGACGAATCACCGAGGCCGTCTGTGCCATGTCGGCCAGTTCACCATGTTCCTCGGAGACTTCTTCCAGAAGTTCAACGCCGTCTTCAGCCGCTTTCTGAGAGACCAGTTCGTTGATGGTATCGCCGCCAACACCCAGGTTCTGCTTGATCAGATCGACGACGTCTTCATGCAACGCCAGCACCGGCTCAAGTACTTCACCACTGAGCGAACTGAGTTCATCCAGGGCTTCGAAGTCAAACGGGTCGGCAGAGGCGACCAGCACTCGTCCATTTTCACGCTGTAGGGGGAGCAGGGAATGACGAAAGATCGGAGTTGCTGGAAACTGCGACAGCAGCTGGGTATCAATCTGATAGTCTTTGAGTTCGAAATACTTCATGCCCAACTCATCGGCGAAAACTTTGAGCAGATCTTCTTCAGAGGCGAGCCCCATCTCCATCACCACGCGGTCCAGACGATGACCGTTGGCCGATTGCTGGGCTAACAGCAACTGGCGTTCGTCAAGGATGCCACGTCGTTGGAGAATATCACTGATTTCCATGGATTCGACTCGATGGGATAACGAACTTTTCAGGAGATGATTTCAGGTATGTTTATCGTCCACGGCTTCGACCGAAACGGCTGCTGCCACCACGGGAGCCACCATCGCTGCCGGGAAATCGGAAACCACGTGAGGACCGACCACCAAACTGTGAACCGGAAGAACCACGGCCCGAGTCACCACCACCCGGCGATGCGCCACCCATGCGTTCCCGCATCCGTTGTTCGAAGAAGCGTCGAATTTCTTCGCCACGATCGCTTGATCCGGAGGAGTTATCCGACGGGTTTGAGCTGGAGGGAGTTGGTTCGGTTGTTTTCTTACGCGAATCGCTGCCGGTGGTACTGACACTGACATTGGGAAGCAAGGAGGTTAAGGCATTCTGAATCAGTGCCGAGTTGCCGTTATTCAAGGTGACAACCCGGACTGACTTGCGTGACATTTGCGCAGAGTAATCAAGCTCGCGTACTAGAGATTCAATCTCCTGGAAAAGAGAGTCGTTCGCTGACACCAGTAACTGGTTGGCGTTGGCATCCACACTGACGGCCAGCTTGGCTTCGGGGGGCTGTGCATTCTGTGAATTCTGAGATCCCCGTCCGCCCATCATCGCTGTAAAGGGATTGCCGCCCCGAGAGTTATTCTGCTGGCGGGGAGCTTCCATATAGTCTTTGTAAAGCTCTTTGACGATATTCGCGACTTCCGTTGCAGACGCGTATTCCACCGGGATAATGCCTGGTGAACGATCCCGTAGTGAGTCGGGGAGTTCAGAAGCATCCAGCACTTTGAGCATCTGTTCGACCGAACGCACCTTATCAGGAGGTCCTGTGACATACAGAGCATTGGAACGTGCCTCGGGGATAATGCGGAGCGTCTGCGGCCCCATCCCCAGTGTGGACAGTCCGGTAGCATCCATCAGCCCGCCTCCAATCGAAGAGATCCCGCTGAACATTCCGGAATCGCTGGCAGTATCGGAAACGGAACTGCTGGGAAAGAGGCTTTCCAGCATCTTAGCTGTGGCTGTCGCATCGGCAGAACGGAGATAAAATACCGTCCATTGATTTTTAGGAGGAATCGCCTGGGTCAAGGCGTCGATCATTTTCTCCAGTCGATCAAGGGCTTCCTGGTCGTTGGATGTGATAATCAAATTATCCCCGTTGGTGGAAACCGCGATCGGATTTTTCTTTGTAGAATCGACGGCGGCTTCAGTTGCTTTGTTCTCTGATTCCGTAGCAGGTTTTTCTGATTCTGACTTCGCCCCTGACTCTGATTCTTTCTGTTGCTCGCTGGCTGTGAACAGAAAGCGAGACTGATCGGAATCGGCTTTCCGGCGTTCCTGCTTGATCGGTCGATCCAGCGGAGTGCTGATATTCCGTGATGGATTGCGAAAACCCCGGTTCCGGGTGGGGTTCTCATCTTCTCCCAACACACGTTCCCGAATCTGACTTTCCTGTGATGGAACAACGATGCGGATCGGATTTTCATCCCCGGACGAGGCTGACCAGAGCTTATCGATCAGTTGCATGATTTCACGCGAATCCCGACCTCCCAGAGGGATCGTGCGAATGGGACCACGATCTGAGTCATCCTGGGCTCTGCCAGTACCATCCTCCCCCAGTTGCGCCAGCAGGGCTTTGACCTGAATCACCTGATCCGGAGTTCCCCGAATCAACAGACGCCGTCCCAGAAGATCGGCTTCGATCGTGGGAGCGTCGTTTCCATCCCGCAGAAACAGGGAGCGCAAGGTTGTGGTTGCGGAAAGGGGATCCAGCTTGTTCAGGTTGATGACTGAGACAGACTGGCTGCCCCCTTCGCCATCCAGTTGCCGGATTAATTCATCAATCTCCTGGTGCTCCTTGGGGGTCGCCACGATATGAATCTTATTATTCCGACCATCTTCATTAACGACGACTCCCGGCATCATCGCATCCAGGGTCTTGGTCACTTCCCGCGGATCCGAAGAATTGACAGAGTAAACCCGCAAGTAAGGCTTGTTTCCACCGGGGGCCAGCATGTTGCCTTCGTCGACATCAATCGATTTGATAATTTCTTCCGCCAGTTTAAGCTGGGCTGGTGTCGCAGTTACCAGCAGCCGATTAGTACGCGGGTCCGCTGTCACCTGTGTTGTCGTATCTTTCGTCGGCGTCTGAGGAGGTGGAGAACTGTCTCGACTGCTGCGACGTCGATAATCGTAGTAGCGTGAAGAAGAAGAGGACGAGCTGGCACTGACATTCTGGGTAGCCGAGGGCAGCCCGAACTGGCTACGCACAATTTTCTCAGCCTCATTGGAATCGATAAACTTCAATTCAAACGCGCGGAATGCGAGATCGGTAGGACCGGCATTCGCAATGGCGCCTTCCAGCAGTTTTTTCACACGCTGCAGGTTGCTGCCGATATCGGTAACGATAATCGAATTGGCGGTTTTCAGTGCAACGGACTTACCCTGCGGGCCCAGAATGGCCTGGACTTCTTTGGCGACCTGATCAATGTCGACTCCCTCCAGCTGGAAGCTCACACTCATCAGTTCATTTTTGCCTCGCTGGGGTAGCTCACTGGCATCGACGATGGGTACCAGGTTTGGTGGAATGCCGTTATCGATGTTCAAAACTACCAGGAACTGATTCCGCCGAACAATGACATACCCTTTCTGCAGCAGATATCCGTTAATGATATCCAGCGCTTCGGTGGGACTGTAAGAACCCTGATCGTAGTAGTTGAAGGTCCCCGGGGGCACATCGTTGAGATCGAGCGTATAGCCTGCGGACTCAGCAAACAACTTCAGGACATCGCCCCAGGGTGCGAAACGGAAGTTGAACGACATCTTGCCAACTTCACCCGGCTTTTTCGCAGGGACGGTTTTCTCATCCGCTTCGTTTTCATTCATTGCCACTGGTTTAGCACCGAAAGAGATGCTGCGGTCTTCAGGCTTGAGCCCTTCCGGTTCAATGGGGATCTGCGGTCTTGGTCGCGGAGCAGCTCCGGGAGTACTGCTGACAGAGGGCGTCGCTCCCGGGGTCGCTGTGCTTTCTGAAGTGACCAGTGCGGGACCGAGCATCTGCTTCCACTGAGACTTTTGATCTGGTGTCAGGACCGCCTCAATTTTCTGGTCGAATTCCTGCTGCACTTTTTCCCGTTCTTCCGAAGTAGCACGTCGCCCCAGATCCCGACGGGCATACGAGCGCTGCTCTTCAAGCTCTTTGATCTTCGCCAACTGCTCAGCGGTCATTTTGAGTTGTTTGGCGGTTTCGTCATCAGTCAGCTGACGATAGCCGTTTTCCTGCAGCTGCAGCTGCTTCAGGCGTGCTGCCTGCTTTTCATTCAGGAGACCCCAGAGTTTGGCTTCGCCTTCCGTACGCTGTTTTTCAAAGGAAGCACTCATTTCTTCGCGGACCTTGGTCCGCTCTTCATCAGTCTGGGCATCCCGCATGCGGTTCATGAAGGGCTCCATCGACTCGCGACTGGGACGCATTGACTGGGCTGCTTCCTGGAGCTGTTTGATCTGATCTTCGGTGAGCTGAAGTTCCTTCTGAATCTCTTCACGCGTCACCATGAAGCCAATCGCCCCACGAAAGCCGCTGAAACCACCTCCACCAAATCCACCGCGAAAACCGCCACGGTCGCCTCCGAAGCCACCTCTGCCACCAAAACGACTTCGGTCGCCGCCGAAGCCTCCGCGGTCCCGTCGACCTCCAAAACCACCTCGGTCTTCAGAGTCACTGGAAGGTTCCTGGGCAAGAAGCACTAAGTGTACAGAGTCTGAACACACGAAGGTGACAGAGAGTACGCTGAGCAGGAAGAACTGATATTTCATTTTACGAGTCATATTCAATCACGATTCTGCGATAAAACGGCAAAGAAGTGCAAATAAGATATTCTTTTGATCATTATGCTAGAACTGCAGAAAATCAATTACGAGATAAAAAATTCGAATCAGTTAGTATCACCTTATACTTCAAGGAGTTATGAACCGTTTCAAAGATCTACCGATTCTCTCAGAATGAAGCGATCTTTTCTCAGAGGTCTGGTGTTTCTATGTTAGAGTCTGAAACGGGGTTATTACAGCTTATTTCAAAAGATGCGCAAAATCCCTGTCTCTGTTTATTAAACACGGTTTTTGACTCGAAAGACCGCTCTATTTCATGTGGAGCCAGAAAATGTTCCGGTTTGTCCGATATTTCGTTCCAGTTGTACTGCTGGTAACGTTCAGTGCTGATCTGTCATATGCGCAGCCTGGAGGTGACAGTCGTTCACGAGGGTTCATGTCCTTTCTGGATCGCAACCGGAATGGTGTCATCGAACCCGATGAATTCGATCGGATGCCGGGACGCTTTAAAGAGATGCTCGAATCAGCGGGCGTTGATACATCCCGCAGCATGACAGCTCAGGAATATGAACGTGTCATGCCACGTGTGATGGAACAGATGCGGAGCCGTCGTGGCTCTTTCGGCGGTGGTGACAGTGATGACCGACGTCGCTCCAGTTTTTCCCGCGGTTCTGGAGGTCCCAGCTTTGGTGGTTCTGGTTTCGGTGGCCCGCCCAGCTCCTTTTCCCGTTCCCGGGGTGATGACGACGATGACCGCGATGATAACTCGCGAGGCGGCTTTGATCGGGACTCCATGCGAGGACGCTACGGATCATTCCAATCAGATCGAGGTCGTGACGAGGGCGATTCACGCAGCCGCTCCAGCAGTTCACAAAAGGAACCCAGCAAACCGGTACGGACTACCGTGGATCTGAATTCGGATTTTGTACCCCATGATACCGACCAGGACGGGCAGATCGGACTTTATGAATGGCGGAAAAACAACCCCGGCAAGTTGTCAGAGTTCTTCTCCATGGACCTCAACGGTGACGGGTTTCTGACTCCGAAGGAAATTCAGCTCTCCAAAGCGGGTACCCCTCAGAGAAGTGCTGCTTCATTCATGTTCGCCTTGAACTCGGGACAATCAGGAACTTCCCAGCCAGCTCCACAGGAGTCCTCTGCGAGCACGACTCCAGCTTCAGCACCCAAATCAGCAGAACAGTCTGCCCAGCCGACAGCAGAAACAAAACCTGTGGCCCCCAGTTCCGACCCCATGGTCAGCCAGGCAAACTACTTCTTTAAACTGCTGGATCGCGACAAAGACAATTCCATCTCTCCAGAAGAATGGAAGAAGAGCCGATCCATGCGACGCATGTTCGAAGAAGCCAGCATCGACCTGACTGTGACCATGTCGCAGGAACAGTTTGTCAAGCATTATATCGCAATCAAAAAAGATTGATCTGGCCGACAACGCTCAGATACCACTTTGATACAGTCATGGTTTCGGCTGGGGTTGAGCGTCTCGCTTTTGTTCGCGTTCCCTGTTGCGTCGCGAACGACGTTCCTGATTCCGGTCAAACTGTTTCCCGATGGAAACTCCCAGCAACTTCAGATAGCCCTCGTCAAACTGGAAACGGGAGCGGACTCCGGTATCAGTCGGTTGAGTTGTGATGAGCACCAGATCATTTTCTGAAGTGAAGATTCCGTCCAGGATTTTCATGATTTCACTTTCATTGATCTCGGCTTCTGAGAATAACTGCAGCCAGGGCTTGATATGGAATTCAAACTGAAACGGAGCCGTCCGCTGGACCTTGCGTTCTTCGGGGGTCGCAGTGTGGATCCGCTCGATCGCTTCATTCAGAGCGGCAACCGCGATCTCGGTTCCCATCGCAAACCAGATGACTTCAGAATCAGCGCCCACATAAAGTGAGGGGACACCGCCGAGGAATCGTCGCTGTCGATCATCGGCATTTTTAACATCAGGTTGTAACTGATGCAGGCCAATCCCCTGAACGGTTTCTGCGTTTGTATAAATGCGGGCCTTGTTGTCAGGATTTTTGTCCACACGATTGATCATGTCGAGTAAAGCAGCCGGTAGGTTTGACGACGGAGCGACTTTAATGCCACCGATCAGGGCAAATTTTTTCGACGGGGTTGAGACCAGTTGCACGAAAGCATCAAGATGGCCTTTGTTTACCTGGGATTTGACTGGGGCGAAGAATTGCTGAACGGAATTCGTCTGCTGAAGCCGCTCATCGGCGGTAAGCAATTTTTCGCTCAACTGAGTTTCAAAATAATTCAAATAATTGAGATAGGTTTTGCGATCACGCCGAGGCATGATCATGGAAACAGACGCCGCCAGCGGTAACGTTTCACGGGCTGTCACGACGCTGAAGTAACTAGCCTGGCCTGGCAGATTTTTCATGCTGCGTGCCAGGTCACTGTTCGGACGGGCCTTGATTAACAGATCGACGAAGCCCTGCTTCTGCTCTTTATCGATATGGGCTCCCAGTGTCAGTTGCTGCGCTTCATTGAGAAAATATTCAATGTTCTCCAGGTTCTGCTTGCCCGACATTCTCCGGAGTTCGTAAGCCGCATTGGATTCACCGTCCCGCTGCTGCAACTGTGTTTCGATTGCCGTGCGGAAAAATCCCAGAAACGTGGTTCGCATCAGTTCTGGAATTGAACTCATATCAAGTTGTGCTGCGGCGTCGAATTGAGTCGTCAGCTGCTGATATTGTTGGGCAGGATCTTTGAACTGATGTGTTTCAAAGACTTCCAGATCGAGCGCCGCATCTCCCCGCTGATGAAACTGATGGGCATATTTATCTTCGATACGAAAGTAAAAGGCGCTGTTGCCCGCTTCGACTACATACAAACCTTCCTCGCGGGGTAGACGCTCTTCTGCATTCATGAAACCGGGCAGAATACTCTGAAAAGTTTCGATGAAGGAACTGATTTTCGAGACGGGATAATAAGGGATGAATACCGGCTGAGGCAGCAGGCCTGTTTTCAAGTACAATTCGAAACCCAGATTCCGATTCTGATCAAGCCCCTCCAGGTCGTTTACATTTGCCAGTGAGGCCGATGCAATCTCAGCAATTTCAGGTCGCTCTGCCAGTTCAAAAATGAAGTCGATATCCTGCAGGATCCGCTCCACGCTGGCAACATTCACCACGACGACAGGTTTGGGCAAGAGAGCTTCGACGGACTGACTTTTTTTATCCGCCTCCTCATCCTTTTTTTTCTGGTCCGACTCCTGTGCCTGTAATGAGCCGCAACAGAACAGGGCCATCAGCAGGGTCAGGCTAAACACGAAGCGGCAGCCGAATTGTCGTTGAGTAAAGCTCGGAGCAGAATATGGAAAAATCATACGATCCCTTTTCACAGACGTGAGTTTCACCAGAATATTTCAGAAGCCCGGCCCATCGCCCACAAGATCTGATTGCATTTCGAGACCGGCACAGCTACTGATTTTATGCAATATTCTGTGCCAGAGAAGCCGGGACGAGACAGGCCTGCTGTCACGCTATCATCCTGTATACCCCTGAAAAAATCAAATAGATTCAGGGAATCTGGAATTTTAGATCAGCGTGAGTCGCAAGGACGTCTGAGTTGTGAGACACACCGATGTGTTACAGAGACGGCACTTGGGGCAGGTTGAGATTATCCAGGAGCTTCTTACGTTCCTGTCGGTTATTCCTGTCCTGCTTATAATGGTGTGGCAGTACGCGCTGATGATAAGTCTCCAGAGGGCGAACCAGGGTCCGATCCAGAACTTTCTTGCGCAAAGACCACTCCTGTTCAGAAATCCCCGCATTTTCCCGGATCTCTTCCATGGTCTCAAACGCCAGGTCAATCGCGGACATGCTGAGTTCGATATCATGCAACGCCTGCTTCGACGTCACTGGCGGAGCCTGGGAACGATTGTCCCAACGGGTCTTCAAATGCTGTAACAGGCCATTCAGGTGATCCCACTGCTGCCCGGTCTCCTGGAAGAGTTCCGATTTCTCTGCAGCGAGTTCAATCGCCCGGACCACCGAGTTGATCGAACGGTCAGAGCCTGCGCCGTAATTGATTGCGTGCAGACGATGAGCAAATTCCAGCTCCGGTGGAGCATCATCAGATTTTCTATATAGTTCAGCGACTTCATCGTGCATGAAGTAACTTATCATCGGGTCATAGATCGAAGTAAAGCGGGAAACGCGCGTAATCAATTCTACCGAGGGAGAAGGTTTCGCCATCGCATCGGATAGCGCCTTGAAGTAGAGCATCCGGCGTTTATCTTCGTTGTGGATAAAATCATTCTCATTCAGCCCTTCAGCAGCGACCTGTCTGATCAGTGATCGAGGGTTGTCAGTGATCTGTTCTTTGGCCGGCTTGCGATATTTCCAGTACTGATCCGGATATTGCACCATCAGTTTGTTCTGGGCTGTGACTTCGGAGAGTCTACGGAGCACGATCGGGTCGTCCTGCTCATTATGCATCCAGTTAATCAGTCGTTCGGTCCGCTGATCACGGCTCACCATCTGCTGAACTTCTTCCCGCTTCAATCCCCAGCGCATCATTTCGTAAGGCAGAGTAAATGCAAATTGACCTGTCGCTGAACTGTTTACCGAGGTCGGCTGATCTGCCACCATCTGCTGGAGAGACTCATTGGAGTAGGCGGCCAGGTTCAACAGAACTGACCAGTCCCAACCAACCTGTGCCAGCGTGCGACGAACTTGGGGTGCCTGCAGGCGATCCATCAGACCGGGGCGAATAAAACCTTCTTCGGAGTTGGTCGCCAGGAACAGAGTTTCTCCGTTCGCAATCTCAATAGCCATCACCTGTTTGAATTCCGACAGAAATGTGCGGGCAATCACCCGCAGAGGTTGTGCGCCAAAGTCAATATGCTGGAAACGCTGGCAGAACATACCCCCTGCTTTCAAATGCCGGGAGACATTTCGATAAAAATCAGCCGTATACTCTGACTGAGATTGAGCGACTACCGACTGCACGGGATTGCTGATAATCAGGTCATAAGTAGCAGTCGTTTTTGCACGCGACGCCATGGCCAGAGCGACAGGGGACTGCACCAGAGTGACGCGGTCAGAATCCAGTGCCGAGATCGAATTACGAGTAGCAATTTCATCCCGATATAACTGAATCAGTCCCGGATCATGTTCCAGACAGGTGATATGCTGCACGGGAAAATCCAGGCTGGAGTTAAGACTCACTCCCGATCCCAGTCCCAGGAACAACACATCGGCGGGGCGGTCATGCAACGTTACCGGTATCACAAAGGGCATCAGTTCCCCTGTTGTATGGGGGCACAGCCCTGCATCGGTAGTGGTGACTCCTACAGGCAGCCCGCTGCGGCGAATTTGCAGCTGGTTTTCATGATAGGACCAGACAGTATATGTTCCGTGGGGTCCTTCTACTTCTGACAGACAGCGACCTTCGTCCATGTAGGGGAGCAGATCCGGTTTTAAGCCGTAACGGAGTCCCGTGAATGTATTCGTAGAAAACAGAAGTTTCGTAGAACGATGCGGATCATAATTATTGTACCCGGAGTTAAGGACAACCAGCAGGACCAGAGCACAACTGACACCAGCTGTCTGCCAGCGTGAGCGGGGGAAGCGGAACTGGACACCCCAGATCAGAAGTGACAAGCAGGACAAAGCCCCCGTAGTCACCAGAGACAGTGTTTTGAGATCCACGCGTGCGGTACCAAGCAACCAGGACCCACAGAGCAATCCTGCCAGCAAACAGAAAGGTTGCCAGACCGGCAGACGATAGACGGAAGTGTTGTCAGTGCTGTCTGACTGACGTGTAATCGACAGCTTCATCCAACCACCCCAGCAGAAGCCCAAAGGTGCCAGGAAGAGCGTCAACAGCCCGCCGCGTATCACCGCCAGCAGAAATGCAAATTCGATGTAAGCGTTGGCATACAGCATCCAGTTCACCAGGAATGGGAACAGTGCCAGCGCCGCTGCTCCGATCAATGCAGCGCCCAGGGTTAAGCGCGATGCGAGTTGTGAACCTCGCGCTGCACTACGCGCTTCGATCCAGAACCAGGCTGCACTGACGCCTGCGAGCAACGCCGCCCAGGCAGTCACTTTCAAATAGAGTGAGTCCGGATACAACTGGAAGACGACACGCTCAATAATGACAGTCAGAAAACCGGTCGCCAGGCTGACCAGGAAGCCGCTGGCAACCAGCAGTCGGGAATGTTTCCACTGCATACTTCCATTTTTGGAATCGGTTTTGGCGTTCAACGAACTGTCAGTGGTCATAGACTTCAGCCAGCTGATCATACCGGGCAAGTATCGAGTGGCCAGCTTGCGCAACCAGGGACTGATTACAATCAGCAGAGCGGTGCCTGCTGCGATCCCTAATGTGAGATTCCAGCCCAACGCGGGAACCAGGCAATAGACTGCCGACAGCAATGCGAGTGTCACTCCGGTGAGAAAACGTGCAACAGGGGAGACCAGGGGGGCACTACCTGCGGACTGCTGTTCCAGTGAAGTTCTGACTGAGAACCAGCAGATGCGGGCTGTCCAGAAAACAACAGGCAGCAGGAGAACCATGGCAGAAAGTGTCATCAGTCCCGTTAAAAAGACCGGGTTAGAAATCTGATCCAGTGAGATCAGATGTAGGATCTGGTTGAACTGCCAGAGCAGTATTGGAAAACAAAGTGTCCAGATTGAAAACAGAGCCAATGTGATGCCGGTCCGAAATCGCTTCTGCTTCCAGAGCGTCGTTTCAGATTCGCGATTGACATTTTCTGATACGGTTGAAGGTAATCCCAGCCAGATTCCCATGACCGTCGCCAGACCGATGCCTGTAACGACAGACAGATGCTCTCCAACCAGGGTCTGAAAACGCTGAATACAGGCGAGCAGAAAGAGACCGCAAATCCACCCGGACAGGAAAGCGAACCCTGATCGCGTCTGAGCAAGAGTGAGAGTGAATTTGACTAGATTTTGAGCAAACGAACGTATCATGGCTTCCTTGCCTGTCGTTATTGATCAATCGGAATTGCATCACGGCTTAAAGTTTCATACTCTAAGTCATTCTTTAAGAGTCCCTTAGCAGCAATTTCTGCCGATAGAATCGCAGGGACCGAAGACTGTGTTTTATCGAAAATGCGTAAATATATGCAATACCAGTCGTTGTAACCCCATTACCACTTGCCTGGCAACAACACACTTGTATACTGCACTAGCCAAAAATACGTCATCGAGTAAAAATAGGTAGACTCCAAAATCTCCCATTCCACTTTGAATAGAAATCATCGGTGTGAAACGGAAAACCCAACGCCCAATGGCCTCTCCCCCAGTCACCAGACTGAGCAGCCAACCAGATGGTCCATGGTTGCCATCCCAATTCACGCATTCTCTGCTTTTCTTCTGCCTGACCTGGGTCGCGGGTTTCTCTGCGTCGAATGCTGCCGAGACCAGTTATCTGGTTACAGCGAAAACCGCATCCAGTTCGATTCAGACAGATGAGCTGAAATCTCATATCGAGTTCCTGGCCAGTGACGCACTCGAAGGACGCGAAGCAGGTACCCAGGGTGGCCAGGCGGCTGGAACCTATATCCGCAATTTTTTACAGAAGCACGGTGTCCAACCAGGTATGGGTGAAGAAGGCTACTTTCAGGAGTTCGATGGGGGATTTCGAAATATTCTGGGAATCATTCCCGGTAACGACCCCAAATTAAAAAATGAATACATTGTTATCGGGGCTCACTACGATCATGTGGGGTACGGCAAGCCCTCGAACAGTCGGGGTGGGGTTGGTCAGATTCATAATGGAGCTGATGACAACGCCAGCGGAACTGCAGCTCTGCTGGAAATCATTGAAGCCATCTCCGAGCATAAAGAGCTCCCCCGGCGTTCTTTCCTCTTTGCCTTCTGGGATGCAGAAGAAATGGGGCTGTTAGGCTCCCGACACTGGATGAATTACCCGAGTGTTCCACTCGAACAGATCCAAATTTATTTCAACCTGGACATGGTCGGGCGTCTCAAAAAACAACCGCTGACTCTATTTGGATCCCGTTCTTCCATCGGCTTGAGATCCTGCACAGTCAAATGCAATCATCGCGACACGGATCTGAAAATCAAATTCGACAGTGCAATCCGTCCCGACAGCGATCACTGGCCTTTCTACAAGAAGGGGATTCCCTTCCTGATGCTGCATACCGGAAAGCATGACGACTATCATCGTCCCGAAGACGATGCGTTTAAAATCGATTACGAAGGCACCCAGAAATGTGCCCAGTTGTTGACCCAACTGGTATTTGAATTTGCTATGCAGGATAAAAAGCCTGAATACCGTTCAGCAGATCAGGATATTCTGGCTGGGATCGACCAGGAAACTAGAATCACGACACAGGAGCCGCCCCGGTTGGGAGTGGCCTGGAATGCAGACAAGTACGAGAAAGGGCACCTGATGATTACCCAGGTTCTGGCCAGTTCAGCAGCGGATGCCGCCGGCCTGAAGGTGGGAGATGAGATCATTAAAATTGACGGACGATCGCCTGTAGAAGCACCGGGCTTCGATGCACTGGTGAGAAGCTCCCCTGAAAAGATCAGGCTGCAGATCAAGCGAAAAAACGAAGAGGAACTACTGGAAATCCCCGTAGAACTTTCAGGCAATCAACTCAAACTGGGAATTCAATGGCAGACTGATGAAACCGAACCCGAAGTCATGGTGATCTCGAACATTATCAAATCATCACCTGCAGATCTTGCCGGTTTGAAAATCAATGACCGGATCTATGAGATCAGCGGACGGTCGTTTGAGAGCAGTGATGAATTTCGCGAACTGGTAAAAGATCTGCCTCTGCCTCTAAAACTGCAGGTCGAACGCGAGGGACGACTGCGGAGCTTTGAAGTTCAATCAATGAGATGAGATTTCCATTCGACCTGGTGTGCATCAAGACCGGATTGTGTCAGTTCCTCTTTGAGAGTCTTTTCCGGCACCACGCGTGCAGAGCCGGTACGATAGACGCGAACTTTGACACCATCCTCGTCCCCAGTAGCCCGCCCTGCCAGCGTGAGAATGGTTTGAATATCAGCGGGCTGATATTTTTCGCGGGGTTGTGAGTCGGCTTTGACCTTGTAACTGCGATCGTCGATCAAAATATCGAGGACCTGTAAGGGGAGCTCTGCCAGGGTTTTCTGTTCTCGTGGTTCCGGTTGGATTAAAACCGGGATCATATCTGAGTCAGTAGACGCCATTACGGAGGGTGAACTCTCTTCCGCCTGTGGTTCAGCCTTCTCTTCTCCCTCACCTGGACCGGAATTAATGCCGGGCGTTAATCCGATGAACTGACCCAGAATGATCCCCAGAATTAAAACGCCTCCCCCGGCATACATCATTCGCTTTGGTTGCTTGCGCATCATTCGGTCCTGTCAGTGGGTGAGAGAAAATCGCATTGTATCGAACCACACCTCTGATACGAAATTCAGCTGTAAGATGAGCACAGAGACATCAGGGTTGAGATTTCAGTTTTTGCATCAGGTCCAGGATCACTGCCACAATTTTATCTGAAGCATCCAACTGGACCCGGTTGGTTCCCATCCAGGTTTCATACCCTCCCAGTTTATGCTGCTCGGGTGTAGGCAGATAACCGTTGTAACCATTCGCCAGTTCAATCGTGAAAGCATCTTCAAAAGGTGCTTTTTCTTTCAGTTCCAGACCGATTTCACAAAAGGTTTCAAAGGGGATCGCGGCAACAGTCAGATCACCAATTTTCAATGCCTGCAGTATTACGGTAATTTCATCAGGACCTTCCAGGAGCCGCTGGACTCGCCCTGCATAATTACGCTCGTAACGATGATGCTGTTCCGCGTTCTCTGGTTGGGCCATCACCTTTTTGAAATAAGCCTGCATTTCGGCATCGGGTTTCCGGACTTTTAACGTCAGTTCTGCATTGGCTGCACCCAGAGGAACCCAGGTCTGATACTTTACCTGCTGACAGGCTTCGGCTACTCGTCTGGCTACCAAGTCTGCTACCTGGTTCATCTTTTCATAAGCGGCCATCCGTTTGCCGGGCTTCTGGAAATTGATGTTATTGATGTCACCACTGGTGCCGTTCGACAGCATTCCCACAAACGGAGGGTCTTCCGGCTTTGCTCCGAGCAGGGGGCCAATTTTTTCTGAAAAGATACCGAAGTAATCTGCAGAGATTTCTCCTTTCTTGACGCCCCCCACATAATGCAGAGAGTAATTAGCCAGGAGTGCCAGCGGTCGACCATCCAGCGACTGCACACTGATGAACGAGATTTCCGGATCAATGGGCCCTGCGGGTTTTACCAGAGCGGCATTGCCCCGGGGTGGATTCATTCGCACTTTGTCGACCCCACCAAATGGATTCTTACAGAAATCAGGATTTGTGGTATACCAGCGACGGTTAAAGACTTCAGAAGGTTCATCTACGCCGCCCCAGCCGATGCGTGCCGGTTCCCGATTTTCCATTGCGCAGCGAACACAATCAGCAATTCTTCGTGCCAGGAAGTCGTGATACTTGGAACTACTGGCGCGGGTAGCGGAATGCGTGTGGGTGGCCGCCATCAGAATATTTTCGGGTGGCAAATCGGTTTCTGCTTTGATGTAATCCCGGGCCGCCTGAAATACATCAACAGTGATCCCCAGATTATCACAAATCACGAAGGCAATTTTGGTTTCACCGTTATCCAGTACCAGACACCGGGCGTGCAGTTCATCGTGTACGTTTTCAGCTGGAAACGGTTTGAATCCACCGACGATATATTCTCCCAGAGGCGGCGTAATATTGCTGGTCGCAGCCCCTGCCTTCAGAACCTTATCAGCCGCAAACGTTGTGGTTGTGCTGAAAACGAACAGGAAGAAACAGAAACTGGCCCCCCAGATTCCTGCCCCTGACATAAGTCGGCTGTATTTAAACGTCATCTGGTCTGCTCCTCTGGATGATGGTCTGCATTTTTGTGTACGTAAGTTGCTTCCACAATTATAAGAATGAGGAACTACCAATACAACAATCTGCATCAATGGATGAAACCAGCGGGCATCATCAGTGCAGCTTTACTTTAAACCGAACCGGCAACCGGAACTCAACCTTCTGAAACGGCCTGCGGATTCAAATCGGGAATGTCTTCAAAGGGGTGCCCGTTCTGCCAACCGGATTTCCCAGTCGCACGCAAATGTTCCAGCCGACGAATGCTGATCTCACAGAAAATGGGATCCAGGTCAGCGGTCAGACAGCGGCGGCCCAGTTTCTCACAGGCAATGAGTGTTGTACCGGAATGAGCAAACAGATCGAGTACAAAGTCATCCGATTGAGAACTGGCCTGCAGAATTCGTTCGACCGATTTGATCGGCTTCTGGGCATAACATCCGGAAACATTTTCTTCCATGCGATAGAAGACCTGCTGGATGTCGACCCAGACATTCCCGGGCCTGATGTTTTCGGAACGGCCCCGTTCGAGGTTCTCCGTCTTTTTTCCGTTGATGTTTTTATAGTACCCGCGCAGGATCTTCGGAATATCCGTGTATTGCACTTCAAAAAATGGATTACCACGCGTGTAGTATAAGAGTTCCTGACGTACGGCCATCCAGTTTTTCTGTGTGCCATACCCACGCTGGTTCCTCATGGTGACAAGGGACCGTGAGTCGAACAACCCGGTCTGCTGCATCATTATCATGAACTGGGGTAAAGGTTGAAAATGCTGATTCTGATCCGCGCCCAGCCAGACATAAAAGGAAGCATCCGAACTCAGAAAGCGGGCAGACATGCGTACCCAGTCGGCACACCACTCAATAAACTTATCGATATTACGCAGATCGAAGGCGACCAGGTTATAGGGCGGGTCCTGAATCGCCAGAACAGGACGATCCTCGCCGATCAGTCTGCTGATCTGTTCTGAATTGGTAGCATCTGCGCAGGCCACTCGATGTCGACCGGTGGGATCATCCCAGACTTCTCCCGGTTTTAATCGGCAGAATGGTAACAGTTGTTCTCTCAAAACCAAATCTTCGTCCAGGCGCGGCAGAGGATTGTTTTTCATCTGACTCTTTCTTTCGCCGGGTTTCGTATCAGAAAGCGAAAGGTCATTGTTGCAGCTTAATGTCCGCTTTGACGTCCGTTCGCAGTTCGCAACTCATCACAGTCTTTTATCTGATGTACCAGATAAAAGACCCGGGACAAGAATATACGAAATTGTATTTTCGGGAAAGAGTTGAATCCCCCTGCTGTGGTAGATCCTGGAACTGTCACTAAATACTATTATCTGTCCCAGGAACGAGGAGCGAACAACTCAGTCTTGCAGTCAAAATTCATTCGAAACATACTTAGCAATCTTCAATAAAACAAACCAGCTGACAGAATGTCTCCACAAATGAAACTAGAGCTGTCCGAAAAGACGAAACTGAATGCATCTCCGCAGGTCATTCATGAATGGCTCAGCGATCTTGAGAACTGGCCCAAGATCAACGATAAGATTAAATCGGTCACAGTAGAGGGGAATCGTTGTTTCGGCGAGATGGAGTTCAAAGGCAAAACACTGGAATTTGCCGGTATGGTTCCGGAAGATGATGATCCGTTAAAGGTCACCTGTAATATCGTCATTCAAACAGAGCCAGAAAAGCGAGATCCTGAGCATATGACCGTGGTTTATGAAATCATTCCCGGCGGACGCGCCACCCAAATTGTCGAACGCATTATTTTCGAGAGAGAAATCCCCTTCTGGGGCTGGCTGCTGGTCAAGTTGATTATGAAAATCGGCAAGCCAACCGGTCTGACGAACCTGCAACGGATCAAAGAGCAGATAACTACGGAAGGCGAATTGTAAGTAGATGATTTACTATTTCTCTTTGAGAACGAATTCACCGTAGTAGCCGATATTCGACTTATACTTTCCGCTAAGTGTTGCTCCTTTCATCAAGCCAATCCACTGGTACTGATGCCCGCGAATCGTCGCCTTACCTGACAGCTTGTATTCACTGCCTGTGGATTTAGACTGAAAGGTCGCCGCGTATTTGAAGGGATCCCCTTTAAAGAGCCCGGTAAAGGTGGCTTTCCAGTTTCCCTTGTCGTCAGACGTAGCGACGCATTTCAAGGGGCCCGTGGTATTGTACTTACGGTTATTCCATTTCCCTTCCCAGGTCCGTGTCTCCCCAGCCCGGACCTGGGAAAGGCAGAACATCCCCAGCACTGCAATCAGCATGAATCGTGACATCGTCGCCTGCTCCTGCCTGAATCGAATTTTGAGAGAGAAGAATGATTTCTCTGACTGAAACTCGTCAAAGCGCTGACAGCAGCGACAATTTTGGTCCCTTTTTTCTGGAACTTGCTGTGAACCTCTCAGGCATTATAGACCCCGCCTACACTAAGCTATTGGCAGAATACAGGTTACGAACCAGACAGATTTGTGTTTTCCGGGAATCAGGCACTCTTCCGCAAAGAGAAAGGTTTAGAATTCGTTTTCGGCGAAGCAGCAGTGTCAGACTGCGTCGAATTACCAGTCGCCAGATTTCGGCGGAGCTTTCGTTTGCAGTGCTGATCGTAGAGGATGCGGGAATAGCGTCCGTAATGCAGATCGAGTACGCCGGTAGTACTGACGAAGGCTAGAATCGAACCGATGGTGACCTTGGGATAAACGCAGGCGAACCGCTTTTCATAGCGTGGTCGAAAACGGCTCTTAAAATGTCGCAGTCCGCTAAAATCAAAAATGCTGGTCAGATAATTTTCTGCAAATCGCAGGCCGTGCCTTACCAATGCACTGTCCCCAGGCAGGCGGTGACAGTCACGCCCCAGATCCAGACAGAGCCCGGCTTGCGCAACGCCTTCCTGTTTCAGTTGCTGTAATACGAAATGAATCAGGAAGGCCATGGTACCTTTGATCGAATCCAGGCGATGCCGATAGAGTTCTGTCGCCCAGCCGGTCCCATTCAAAATGGGATTACAGATCACAAAGCCTTCGATCCGTCCCTGGTAGCGGGCAACGAACAGGCGCCGTCGCCCGAGTGCATGATTATCAATTCGTCCCTCAAAGAAACGCATCGCTTTTTTTTGAGGTTTACGCGTCAACGATTCGTCAGCTACTTCAATGACCTCTGAGATGATATCGGACCAGTGCAGCGGATGCAGTTGATCTGGACGAACCTCGCAGGCAGTCATCCCCTGCCTGAGGCAATAATTGGTCTGTCGGCGAACCCATTCATAATCTTTTCCCTGCCAGGTGCAGGTATCCAGATCGATCATTGGGTCTTCGCCCCACTTGGTCACCTGAAACTGCATTTCCTGGAACAGGGGAAGATCTGCTTCTCCGATGTTGTGAAAAGCAATTGATAGTCGGTTCTGTTTCGCATAATCCAGAAATTCGCGTACCAGTTGAGGCTTATGAGGTTCGGGAGCAATCAGGCCTCCGCCGATGATGACATGCCGGTACCAGCGTTTGTAGGAGATCAATCCCCGTTTCCCCTGAGACCAGAACTGATCACGATCCGGTTCGGAAGCCAGATAGGAATCAAAATATCTGCCATGCTCAAAAATAAAATCGCGCAGTTCTGTTTCTGTGTGCTCCTCGGGTAGACCCAGCGGTTCTTGATCGAACGCCTGATGCGATGGATCGATCCGCCACCGTGTACTGGCTCTTTCAACACGGTCTGCGTTCTGAATGTTCAGCTGGTCGACGTGCTGGTTCTGGCGTGCCTGCCCCTGATCGCACTGATGCAGTTGCAGGCCCTGTCTGGAATGAGAATCAGCTGACGACATTTTTGTGCTCCGAAAATTAACGGACCGTGGTACAGAACATCCCCGTAAGGGAAGCAGGATTTCTAAATGAATTACAACTTCAGTTCAGGCAGCCCGTTTCTGTAATTCTGTATCCTCAGACTGCTGAACCAGACTCTGCGGGTGCATCAGAAAGCCGCGCAGCGTATTGATGAACGCTGCAGACTGATTTCCGTTGACCATTCGATGGTCCAGCCGCACAAACAGGGAAGCCTGTTTACGCACGACGACTTTGTCATCCACAACGACAGCTCGCTTTTCAGTCGCTCCCATAGTGACGGCGATGCAGTAAGCATTCAGCGGGAGCGACGCGGGTTTATGGGCAATCAACGGCGGTGCACCTGAGAACCCCAGATAATTGACGAATGCCCCGGCATGATTCAGTCCCTGCTGCCAGGGCCAGATGGTGGGAGCCCGAAGCCAGTTGCCAGCCGTGAATCCTACCTTCGAGGTGTGCAGAATCCAGGAAAGTTGGAGCCAGCGTCCCAGGTTGATCAATGCGTTTTTAAACGTCGATCCCTCTTTGGCACGTTTTCTATCACGGGCCACCTGCATCGATTTTTCTCGGGCAGATTCCCAGAAGAAACCCGCGATCTCGTCGAGTGAATAATCTTCAGCTTTCCGCATGAAGACACAATCGACTTCGCCAGTGCTGGTCTGCAGCATCGGCATGACGATATTCACGCCCTCGTACTGGTAGACTTTTTTCCCAATCACTCGGCGGTTGACTTCTGGATGCTGTCGCAGGCTTTCAGCCACGGCACGTACCAGAACATGCGCGGGAGTGAGCATAGTGCAGTTGCGGCTGCGCTGCTCCTCCAGAAAGGACTCCAGCTCTTCGGTATCGACCGTGGTTCCCCAGACGAGCATCGGATCGCAGCGGAGTGATGTACTCGCGAGATAGGTGGTATTGATCCAGCCAATCTCGGAGAGTGGCACCGGTTTACTCTTTGTCGCCCAATACATATCAGACATCCTGTCTATTGAATTAGTAAAGCTCTGACATCCTGTTCAGAGCAGTTTCAGGCAGCCTTCTTCTGCTCTGCCTGTCGCTCGGCAATCAGTTGAGAAATCGTGGCGGGATTTTTAAATAAATCTGGTCTGATATCCTGAAAATCGAGTCGTACTTCAAAATCAGATTCGACGAAGACCAGCAGGTCCATCATCGTCAGGGAATCCAGCAGACCGGAATCAATCAGTTCGGTGCTGTCAGATATTGTCTGTCCGGTGACGGAGTTGAGAAATTCAACCAGTTGTTCCTGGATCGATGCACTCATTTATCGTGTCCTTTGCAGTTGCAGACGAAAGTTAAGATTCCAGATCGCCGACTGCTGCCAGTTCTGACAGCTTGACCCGATCAACTTTCATGGCGGGATTTAATGGTATTTTCTGTAAGATCCGGATCCGGTCCGGCACAAGTTGGCGTGGCAGCTGGCTGCGACAGACGCTCAGCATTTCTGCTTCCGTGAGTCCCGTACCTTCTGGAGTGGTTTCGATGTACAATGCCAGCCGCGTACCTGTATTCTTTGCTTCAAAGGGGACCGCCACCGCCTGCGACAGGGGAAAAGTTCGCAGCGCGAATTGCTCCAGATCAGCTGGGTGCACGCGATAACCGCAAATTTTGACTAGTGAATTTCGTCGACCTTTGATGACGATTCTGCCTGACTGATCGAAGGTGGCCAGATCTCCCGTATAGAGCCAGCCGTTGTGGATCCGTTTGCGGGTCTCTTCTGCATCTCTCCAGTAGCCCTGCATGATGTTGGGGCCACGAGCCCGCAGCTCGCCGACCGTACCTGCAGTCACACGTTGTCCACTTTCGTCCACGATCTGCAGCGTTACTCCGGGTATTGCCTGACCGATGGAGCCGTCGCTTACACCGGCGAGTTGCTCCGGTGGTACATAGGCCAAGCGAGCCGTAGCTTCCGTCTGTCCATACATGACAAAGAACCGGGCCGGATGGATGACGTCGCTGATTTCGACGGCTTGTGCATGAGGCAGGGCACCTCCGGCAACAGACATATAACGCAGATGTGGAAACTGCGTCTGCTTAAACGAAGTTCGTTCCAGTAGAATCCGATACAGGTCGGGGACCGCTGAGAGACTGGTACATTCATGGCGGATCATTGCTTCCAGAATGCTTTCAGGAAAAATGGTATTCCCGTCCAGAATCAGGTGCGTCCCCTTTAGAAGGTGAGACTGCAGTACCGAGTTTCCAAACGCATGATGGAAAGGCAGGACGCAGATAGGCCGTTCGTCTGCCTGCAACTGCAGGTATTCCTGGATCGATTGCGCGTTAGAGATCAGGTTCCCATGACTCAGCATGACCCCCTTGGGCATTCCACTGGAACCGGATGTAAAAAAAATCGCAGCCAGGCTCTTCTCAGAGCGTGCAACCGGATTGAGTGTATTTACTGGAACTGTTCCAGTCGCAGATTCCTCTGAAACCATGCCCTTTACAGTAAATTCTTCCAGATCCGGATGACGCCTTAAAACCGGGGTGGTTGTAATCGTACAGATCGCCTGCGTTGAATCCAGAATATTCTTTAGCGCGCCGCTCTCCGTATTCGCTGGAACAGGCACAACGACACCGCCAGCGAACAAGACTGCGTAGAAAGCAGCGATATACTCCACGGAATTGGGAACCAGCAGTACAACACGGCTTCCAGATTCAAAACCGGTGATCCCAGACAGCTGTTCGGAAATTTGCCTGACCAGTAAAATCAGCTCACCATAACTCAAGGTCCGCTCAGATGTGGAAACCGCGGGTTGCTCACTATGCAGAGCTGCAATTTCCAGTAGTCGATCGACCAGCCCTGCTCCTCTGCTTTGAGAGGTCACCTCCTCCAAAAGGGTTATGGGAGAGGCTGCTAGCGGATGCTGGACCAGCCTGAGGCTGGAGAGAAAGTCGATGGGGAAGTGCATACGAAACGGTCTCAAAGTGTAAATTGCTCTCTTCAGAGAAAATCCCTCGGACGATCGTAAATCGGAGGGTAATATCCCTCATCCTTATCGGCGTTCCATGATCGTTTGCACCGCTGAATCGGTATACATACCCCCGTTTTTATCAGGACGACCAGACCAAACAACCTATTTCACCCATCCGCCCAAACAGAACGAATATCACAGGGGATTTAAAGGGATTTACACCCAATCTATTCAGAACTATCATCCGCCCGTTCAGTAAGTAGCCGATATCACTGATTGAGGCCCCTTTCACCAGCAACAATCTCCGGTTGACCTTTATATGCCATTCAACCTTTCTCTAATTCCGAGTAAGTCCCGTGCAAGTGAAGACTTCGAATCTGGAAAAGCCACAAACCCTGCCTCTGCTCATTGAACCGGCCGAACAGGGGTCTGCCTCCCTGAGTGACCTGATTGAATTCATCTCACGGGAACGGAACTGGCTGGACCAGACTCTGCTGGAGCAGGGAGGCGTGTTGCTGCGTGGATTCACCATTCAGGAAATTGATGAATTTGAGGACGTGGCCCAGGCGCTGATTCCAGAGTTAAAGCCGTACGTCGAGGGACAGTCTCCCCGCACCAAAGTGACCGGAAACGTATATACTTCCACCGAATTTCCTGCCCAGTTTCGCATCACGCTGCACAACGAGCTTTCCTACACCAAATCGCCTCCCCCGCGGATCGTATTCCACTGTCATCTTGCTGCGGAAACCGGGGGAGAAACCCCGATCGTCGACTGCCGAAAACTCTACCGGGAGATGCCAGCCGAGATTCTGGCGAAGTTCGAAGAACGGGGAGTCCGCTATGTCAAGAACATGCACGGGCAGGAGCGGGGGATCGGCAAGTCTTGGATGGATTATTTCGAAACCAGTGATCGGGATCAGGTCGAAGCATACCTCAAAGACAACGACATCGAATTTGAATGGACGGCCGATGGAAACCTGCGTACCTGGTCCATTCGCCCCGGCACGCTGGCCCATCCAGTTACAGGAGAAATGCTCTGGTTTAACCAGGCCGATCTCTGGCATATCACCAATGTGAATGAACGAAACCGCGCCCAACTGCTGCAGCGGTTTGGAGAAGAAAACCTGCCGACCCACGCGTATTACGGGGATGGTTCCCCCATTACCGATGAGGATCTCGCAGTAGTTCGAAAGACCCTGTGGGAGACGGCCGTTATCTTCCCGTGGCAGCAGGGAGATGTGCTGGCCCTGGATAATTTCAGTGTCGCCCATGGCCGGATGCCTTATGCAGGACCACGGAAGATTCTCGTTGCAATGGGATAAATACAGAGTTTTAAATGTCTAACCACTAAGGCAGGACGGTATGGCACATACAACGGCAACACCTGAGTCAGACACCGATTCTGCTGCGATCTGGCTTCCCCAGGATCTTCAGCAGCCGCTGGAAACAATGACCCGAGGACAGCGAATCGGGAACTGGCTGATCAATCCTTACAAAAATTATCTGATCCCCGCCGGTTGGCTCAAAAGATTGCTACAGTCGAGTCAGAGCGAGTTGCTCGCGGAGACCTTCCGCCGCCCTGGTGGCTGGAGGGCTATGGAAATCCTGTACCGGAAAGATGCACCAGTCGACCTTTTGGATCGACAGGCGATCTTGGATAACCCCATTTCCAGAGCTTCGCGAAATCGATTGCAGACGGTAACCCAAATCCTGATCGATCTGATTCAGGCTTGTCAGTCGGACGGTCCCGTCATTCTCATGGGCGTCGGTGCTGGCCCGGGTCGACATGTGCAGACCGCGATTTCCCGATTGCAGTTAACCGCGGATGAAGTCCACGCCCACCTGATCGACCTGGATGATGATGCCTTCGAATACGGACAACAACTGGCAGAACAACTCGAAATTGCAGACTGTATCAGCTTCCTGCAGGGAGATGCGCGTGAGATTCAGACGGTATTACAGGATGTCAAACCGAATATCGTCAAACTGATCGGTCTCATCGAATACTTGAATGACCAGCAGTTACACGAACTGTTGACCTCACTGCATACAATCATGGTCCCGGGAGGAAATCTGGTCACGCATGGGATTCTCGATCCCTGGCATGGTGCTCCCTCTCTCAAACGGATCTTCAATCTACAGCACATCAGACGCTCAGGCGATGATGTACGAAGGATGTTGGAAACAGTCGGATTTCGCGTCATCGACCAGGTAACCGAACCGATGGGAATCTATCCGATTGTGACCGCAGTGAAACCGGCGTCAGAGTCAGATTGAAGACTGTGATGCAGGGCTGACGCCAACGTCTCAAATGTAATATTCGATGACGTGTTCCTCTTCGACTGACATCCTGTAATCGTGTCCCGGCGTGACCAGAGCGACATCATCCAACAGCAACTGCGCGACACGCATCGCCTGACCACGCAGTTCGGGAACTGCTGTGGTCTCCCAGAGAGTCCCCTTCATCAACGGTCCAACAGCGAACAGGAACTCAGAGGGATTTCCTTCCGCATCAATCACCGCGAAATCAGCACCGACATCGATGCCCATATCCAGTTCGTCGGGCCGGATGAGTCCCCGTTTGAGCAGATTCTGGAACAGTGGCACACTGGTGCCAGAGAATCCACAATTGGGTCCGGTGCAATTAATGACCAGTCCCCCCTCAAGCGTCTGGGTTAACCCAGCTTTATTCTGAACATCCACCACGACCTGATCATTCTGAGACGTGATTCCTGTGATTCTGCCCCGTACTACTTTGAGGCGTCCTTCGGTAATCGCTTCCGTCACCCGTTGATGAATCGGCTGCGCAATCCGATGTCTGATCACATTCCAGCGGGCAGCGTAACGTTTGAGAAATTCCTGTTTTTCTTCGAGGTCAAACTGCTGCCAGATCCGCTGCGTGTGGGGCCGCAGTCGATCAACGACGATGCCTGGGTTCTCACCTATCCGTTGCAGCTGCCGACAATGTTTTTCCAGTAACTGGACCAGGTTTTCGAGGCCCAGGCTCTCCGGCTCTTCTGGCAGGAAGTCGGGATATTCAATGCCGCGGAAATGAGCCTGCGGAATCATGCCGTTATGCGACACTGCGATCATATTCCCTTCCCAGCCCAGTTCGCTGAGCGTGAGAAAGACGTCGATCATCGACAATCCGGTGCCGAGCACAATGATGTCCTGATCGGGATCCGGAATCTTTTCCATCCAGTTTCCCCATGGATCTGCTGAATAGGCGGGATGCGCAAAATCTTCCCCAGCCAGTGAAGAGGGAGGCTGATTCCCTGTCGCCAGCAGCACGCGATCAGCTTCTAAAGTAGAACCATCGCGGAGCGTGATCTCAGCACTCCCGTCATAATTATATTCTATGTCGACGGCTTCATTTTCGATGACGCGGATCTCCGCCGGATGATGTGAATCAATCGGCTGCATGTAATTCGCGAGGATACTTCGCAGATAATCGCCATAGATCCGACGGGGAACATAAGTCTCACGCAGTTGCGGATCGGGCAGGTCGCTGTAATCGACGCGAGTGCGTAACCAGTCCAGAAAGTGATTGGCATGGTCGGGGACGGCAGACATGTTGCGAGCGGCGACATTCAACAGATGTTCTTCCCGTTTCGTGCCATAAGCGACGCCACGTCCCAGTGGATAGCGGTCGTTGATCAGTTGAATGCAGAGCGGGCCGTCACTCAATCGTGCCAGATTCACCGCTGCCATGGTCCCGCTGAATCCGCCTCCAATAATCGCCACTGTCTTCATGAGAGTCCGGTCCTTTCGCACACCGCGTCGACCGGAGTAAAAGGGTTCCGGCTGTGAGTGTGTCACTCAGAATGTTTGCTGATGGAATGACTGCGATCTGACTCAGGGAGTCTTCTGAATTGTACCCAGATCGTATTACCAGCAACAGACAACGGCCCATAAACGGCCCGGTCTCAATCAGCAGTCCTGCTGAACAATAGGAGTTTTGTTTCCCTGATCATCGATGGCCACGTAGGTAAAGGCGGCTTCGGTGACTTTAAAACGGGGGCAGTCGGACGCTTCGTGTCGCAGTACTGGCTGAACCCAGACCTCCAGCGAGAGGGTGATCGAAGTTGTCCCGATCCGATCAATCTGGCCATAACAGCAGACAACGTCTCCCACCTTGACCGGGCGAATGAATTTCATCGACTCTACCGCAATCGTGACGGTGCGGGTACCTGCTACCTCTTTTGAGAGAATCCCACCAGCAATATCCATCTGCGACATGATCCAGCCGCCGAAGATGTCTCCGTTGGCGTTCGTATCCGCAGGCATGGCCAGCGTGCGCAGAATCAGTTTTCCTTCCGGGAGGTCACAGAGCTCTTCCATTGGTGTCATTCCTGTTTCTCTATTGTCGGCGACGGACTCGTCAATCTGACACCTCGAAAGTGTCTCAGATCAGCTCAGTTGACTCGCGGGGGTCGACCATTGTTTTTGGCAACATGACTGCCCCAGACGAGCAGATTTTTACTGCAGTCATCGCGGTCGATCATAACTTCAATAAAAGCAGGACCATTATGCGACTTGGCCGTTTTGATCGCCTCATCCAGTTCGCCTTCAGTCGCCGCTTTACCACTCCAGCCATTTCCGTCCGCAGCATTGAAAACATGAACCAGATCAGCGTAGTTCCAGTTCTTAATATTATTATACGGTCCGTCGTGAATTTCGACTTCGATGGTGTAGCCGCCATTGTTGATCAGGAAGATGATCGGATTCAGGTTGTACCGGATGATGGTTGATATTTCCTGTGCGGTCAGCTGGAACGAACCATCGCCGATCAATGCGATGGGCCGTCGTTCCGGCGCCCCGATACAGTATCCCAGCAGCGCTCCCACAGACCAGCCGATGGAACCGTATTGCATCTGGATTTCAAATCGGGATCCGGTCGGCAGATTGAGCTGCATACCGTTGAACCAGGAATCTCCCGTTTCTGCAATGACAGCGGAATCTGCGGTCAGCATCTGTTGGACACGCGAAACCAGCTGTCGGGTCGAGAGAGGCGTCTCGGGGGCACCAGCAGATAGTGCAGGCGGATCTTCCTGAATTCGTTTATAAGCGACCATGGAAGCATCGTTGGCTTTGATGCGGGGAGCCAGTTGCTCGAGGAACTCGGACAGTTTCACATTGCTGAAAGTCTGATTCGGGCAGACTACGCTGTTGGGGCGAGCCTGAATCACCTTACTCGGGTCTACCAGTGCGGCGTGTCCCGTTGTCGTGTAATCGGTGAAAGTCGGGCCGGCGAACAGGCAGAGATCTGAAGAATCGACGATTTCGCCACAGCCAGGCGATCCGACAGGCCCCCAGTAAATGCCCATATAATTCGGATGCTGTTCGTCAAAAAAGCCCTTGGCATTGGGCATACTGGCAATCGCGTAGCCTGAGGCATCAGCCAGCTTGTGAAAATTTTCCTCGGCTCCAAAGGAACGGAGCTTGACCCCCGAGACCAGAACGGGCTTGGCTGCGTTGTTGAGCAGATTCGCCACATGATCGACGGCTGCCTGGAGCGAGACGGGGTCGCTGGCAGTTGGACCACCAAAGGAGCGAACATTTGGTTTGGAGGTGATTGCATCCGCAATGTTGCAGGCGATTTCAATGTAGACCGGCTTACGAAACCGCAGGGCGGTCTGAATCGCATGGTCGATTTTCGTTGGAGCTTCATGGGGATCGCGGATCGTGACCGCTTCCGCTGTCACTTTGGAAAAGATATCTCGCTGGTAATCGTAGTCCAGTTTCCCCAGTGTGTGATGCAACATTTCGAATTCGGCTTCAGAATTCGTATTCGGGCCGCCGGAAACAGCGATGACAGGCAGGTCTTCCGCATACGCTCCGGCAACAGCATTGAGCAGGCTCAGACCACCGACACTGTAAGTTACGAACACGGCACTGGCTCCACCGGTGGCCCGGGCATAACCATCTGCAGCATAGCCGGCATTCAATTCATTACAGCAGGAGATCATCTCCAGATTCTTATTCTCCAGGATCCGGTCCAGCAGAACCAGGTTGTAGTCTCCCGGGACGGCGAAGTAATGCTTCAAGCCGATTTCTTCGAGACGGTCAGCCAGATAAGAACCGACGGTGGTGGTACAATGGTCAGTCATGAGTGTTCCTTACAGACAAAAAATGCTGGCGAGACGATCAGTCGAATTAGAGAGACTTGTATTCGGGTTTCCACATGGTTTCTTCGATCCGCTGATCGATTTCCTCAGCGGTCATGGAATCTGCGACTTCAGCATCAATGGCTGCCTGCGCGACAGCCCGGGCAATCGATCGACCCACGTCGCGGATAATCGTCAGAGAAGGGAGTAGCGAAGCCGTCGGATCCTTGAGGGCCGGAGAGGCCTCTTTTAAGGCAAACGCTGCCGCCATGAACATGGAATCGGTAACCCGTCGCGCCCGGGAAGCCCGAATCCCCAGACCCATCGCAGGGAAGATGTAACTGTTATTACACTGGGCAATGATATGTGTCACGCCATTATATTCCACTGGATCGAAAGGGCTGCCGGTGGCAATAACGGCTTTGCCGTCCGTCCATTTTAACAGGTCTGCGGGTGTCGCTTCGGCCCGTGAGGTTGGATTCGAAAGCGGGAAGATGACGGGATGTTCTGCGTGGCTGGCCATTTCCCGGATAATCTCTTCGGTAAATGCGCCCGTCTGTCCCGTGGCGCCAACCAGGACGCCTGGTTTTGCATTGCGGACGACATCCGCGAAAGAGATCGCACCACTCACATCGCAGTCCCAGCCCTGGAGGTTCTCTGGTGACTGCGCGAGTAGCTGGTGCAATTCATCCAGATCGTTTCGGCCGGAATGCAGGAGTCCATCTCGGTCGATCACATAAAACCGGGCCTTTGCTTCATCCTCACTCAAGCCGGACTGAAGCATGGCCTGTTTCAACTGCAGGCAGATGCCCACTCCTGCAGAACCGGCCCCCAGCATGACGATGTTCTGGTCGGTGAGTTTTCCGCCGGCTGCTTCAATGGCAGCGAGAATGGTGCCTGTTGTGACCGCGGCGGTTCCCTGGATGTCATCGTTAAAGGTACACAGGTCATCCCGATATTTATCCAGAATTCGCTCCGCATCGACTGAAGCGAAATCTTCCCACTGCAGGAGTACGTCCGGAAACCGTTTCTTGACGGCCTGGACGAACTGATCGATAAAGGCATCGTATTCCGCCCCTTTGATGCGGTGTTCCCGCCAGCCGACGTAGCGGGGATCATCGAGGCGTTCTTCGTTGTTCGTCCCCAGATCGAGGAGAATCGGGAGTGTCTTGGCCGGATCAATCCCGCCACAGAGGGTATAAAGCGAGAGTTTACCGATGGGAATTCCCATCCCGCCGGCCCCCTGGTCGCCCAGTCCCAGGATGCGTTCCCCGTCGGTCACCACGATGACTTCGATATCCCGTTCGATATTTTCCAGGATCTCGTCCATTTGATCACGTTCGGGATAAGAAATGAAAATTCCGCGGGGACGACGATAAATGTGGCTGAACCGTTCACACGCCAAGCCCACCACCGGCGTATAAACAATGGGCATCATCTCGGTGATGTGCTCCAGCAGCAGCCGGTAGTACAGAGTCTCGTTCTCGTCCTGCAGTTGTCTTAAGAAAATATGTTTATCGATATCGTTCTGAAAATCGCAAAAGGCTTCATAGGAGCGTTCAACCTGTTCCTCAAGCGTGTCGATATGGGGTGGCAGGAGGCCCACCAGACCGAACTGGCTGCGTTCTTGGTCGCTGAAGGCGGTCCCCTTATTCAGGAGGGGATCCTCAATCAGCAGATGTCCCCGTTTCTGTATCGAAAATTCTTCGGTTGACCGTCCTGAATTCATAGTAAGAATTGCCCTAAAAAAAGAAGGATCGCGAGTGGATGAGGAGAAACGGGCGTGCCGCCTCTGGCATTCGCCGGCGACAGGCATAGAATACTGGAAACAGAGCCAATCTGTCGATGTTACTCTCAGGAAACTGCCCCGATTCCTGAAACCTTCGCGCAGAGTAATCATCCCCCTGCAAATTGCCGGCAAACGTTTTAAGTTTAGCATCCACTCCTTGCAACTCGGAAACAGATATCGTAAATATCCACATGGCCCGGTTCCGATTGACCGGATTCTAAGTTTTCTGCTTTTCATTTCCTGGATAAGTTTGTCTTATGGTCCGTCGCTTCCAACTTGCACTGGTGCAGGTCTCACTGAATGGCACTCCGGATGAAAACCTGACGAAATGTCTGGACTGGGTCCGTACTGCCGCTGAAGAAGGGGGACAGGTCATCTGTCTGCCGGAACTCTACAGCTCATTCTATTTCTGTCAGAAGGAAACCACGGAGTACTTCAAGTTCGCCGAACCCCTGTATGGTCCCTCCTTCACGGCCTTCAGCAACCTGGCCAAAGAACTGGGCGTCGTTATTGTAGTACCTTTCTTTGAGAAACGGACCGAAGGGCTGTATCACAACAGCGCCTACGTCATCGACGCCGATGGCAGTGAAGCTGGTCTGTATCGCAAGATGCACATTCCCGACGATCCCTGCTTCTACGAAAAATTCTATTTCACGCCCGGCGACCTCGGTTTCAAAGCGATCCCCACCCGTTTCGGGAAAATCGGAACACTCATCTGCTGGGACCAGTGGTTCCCCGAAGGAGCCCGGATCACGGCACTCTCCGGGGCGAATGTGCTGATCTATCCAACCGCCATCGGCTGGCATCCCCACGAAAAAGAAGAATACGGGCCCAAGCAGCATGATTCCTGGATGACAATTCAGCGAAGTCATGCGATCGCCAACGGGACGTTCGTGGCTGCAGTCAACCGCGTTGGCTTCGAACAGCCGGAGCCGGAACAGGCGGGCCTTGAATTCTGGGGCTCCTCATTCATTTGTGGGCCGCAGGGAGAAATTATCGTCCAGGCATCAGAGGACCAGGAAGAAATTCTGATTGCAGAGGTCGATCTGGATCAGACCGCTGAGGTTCGCCAGAACTGGCCTTTCCTGCGTGACCGCCGGATTGACGCATATGGCAATATTCTGAAACTCTATCATGACGATCCCACGCCATGAGCGAGATCACCCGCAGACTGCCCGCTGAATGGGAACCACACCAGGCCACGCTGCTCTGCTTTCCGCATAATGGCAATGACTGGCCGGGGAAGTACGAAGTCATCCAATGGGCATTCATCGAAATCATCCGCAAGGTGGTCGAGTATGAGCGCGTGCTGCTGGTTGTGAAAAATGAGGCACTGCAGCAGAAAGTCGCTGCCATGCTGCAGCAGGCGCACGCGAATACGAAGCAGGTCAAATACATTCTGCAGAATACGAACCGCAGCTGGATGCGAGATTCGGGACCGATCGTCGTGCAGCGGAGTGACGGCAAACGCGAGGCACTCCAGTTTCGCTTTAACGGCTGGGCCAAGTATCCCAATCATCGCCTGGACTGGCAAATCCCCTCTGCAGTCGCGCAGTCATTAAAGCTCCCCCTGACGGAGGTCACCTATGAGGGACGTCCCGTGGTTCTGGAAGGGGGAGCGATCGAAGTCAACGGACGGGGCACCCTGATCACAACCGAGGAATGTCTGCTCGACCAGAAAACCCAGGTGCGTAATCCCAGCTTCTCAAAAGAAGACTACGCCGCTGTCTTTGCAGAATATCTGGGCGTTTCGAATGTCATCTGGCTCGGGGACGGCATCGAAGGAGATGACACGCACGGCCACGTGGATGACATCTGCCGGTTTGTGAATCCGACGACCGTTGTTGCCTGCGTGGAGCCGAACAAAAAAGATGTCAATCATCGTCGTCTGGCACAGAATCGGGAGCGTCTGAAAAGTGCACGCCTCGAAGACGGCAGCAAGCTCAAAGTGGTAGAAATGCCCATGCCGGGTCGTCTCGACTTTGAGGATTTACGACTCCCCGCCAGCTACGTGAATTTTCTGGTCACCAACGGTTGTGTGCTGATGCCAACGTTTAACGATCCAAACGACGTGCAGGCCCTGGGAATTCTGAGCGAGCTTTATCCGGATCGCCAGGTGATTGGCATTCATGCAGTCGATCTGGTCTGGGGGCTGGGAACGCTGCATTGTCTGAGTCATGAGATTGCCGTAGCAGCAAAATAATCTCAAATCCTGCCTGACCTCGCAGGATTCGATTGAGTCTGCTGTTCGACACAGGTATCATATTTAATATTGTTTATTTATCCGCCGGTCGCCGTTTCTGCAGCGACTACTGATACCTGCCCGAACTCCTGCTGCCGAGGTCTTCTACCATGAAATGCCTGCTGTCACTGTTCGCTTGTGTTTTCACTCTCAATAGCACGCTGCTCGTCTATTCTGCGGAAGACCTCACGGTCCTGCCACCAATGACGGGCGAAGCCGCCGAGTCCGGTCTGGTGTACCAGGCTCTGCAAAAACGGGCGCATGCAGCATTCGCGAAACGGAAAGAGGTCTATGAAAACATCAAAACCCCGGAGGACTGTGAAGCCTACCAGAAGCGGATGAAAGATTTCTTCCAAACACAGATTGGCGGATTTCCGGAACGAACGCCGCTGAATCCCCGCGTGATCGGAAAACTGAAGGGGGACGGATTTCGAGTCGAGAATGTGATTTACGAAAGCTGGCCCGGGCATCATGTGACCGCCAACCTGTATCTGCCCACCACGCCGCCCCCTTATCCGGGAGTGCTGGTCCCCTGCGGACACAGTCATAACGGAAAAGCATCAGACGGATACCAGCGGGCCTGCATGCTGCTGGCCAAAAACGGGATGGCAGCACTCTGCTACGATCCGATCGGGCAGGGGGAACGGTACCAGGTATTGTCAGAGCAACCCAATGAATTCTTCAAAGGAGGCAGTCGCTATCGTCCGCCTCATCCACAGGTACAGTATTACTGCACGGCAGAGCATACGCTGATGACGGTCAGCTCGATTCCCCTGGGCAGCAACTCGGCCCGCTATCGCATCTGGGACGGCATGCGAAGCATTGACTACCTGGTCAGTCGTCCGGAGATCGATGCCAGCCGAATCGGCTGTACGGGAAATTCAGGCGGAGGCACACTGACCAGTTACATCATGGCGCTGGACGAACGGGTGCAGGCGGCAGCGCCGGTCTGCTACTCGACCATGTATCGTTACCTGATCGACTTCAATGGTCCCCAGGATGGCGAGCAGAATATCTTCGGACAGCTGGCTTATGGCATGGACATCGCCGATTACACATTGATGCGGGCTCCCAAACCGACGCTGATCTGTGCCGGCACACATGACTCGACGTTCAAAATTGATGGTACGTGGGAACTGTTCCGCGAAGCCAAACGGTTCTATACACGCATGGGTTATGCGGAGCGGGTGGATATCATCGAAGCCGACGCCCCGCATGGATTCACTATCAAGCTGCGGGAAGGTTCTGCACGCTGGATGAACCGCTGGCTGCTGCACAAGGAAAACGCGATCTTCGAAGGGGATCTGCCCGTCTTTACCGATGAGGAACTGCAATGTTCTCAGTCGGGGCAGATACTGCTCGATGCAGGCGAACGTTCGCTGTTTGAAATCAACGATGGTCTGAATCAGCAGCTCGCAAAAGAACGGGCGGAACTCTGGAGCAGCGGCGACCTCGGCACGCTGCGCGATCAGGTGCGTGAAGTGAGCGGAATCAAGCGACTGGAGACACTGCCCCGCCCAACATCCCAAACAGTCGGCTCTATTGAGCGACCGGGTTACAAGATCACAAAGCTGATCCTGAAACCAGATCACGGTATCCCACTGCCCGCGCTGCTGTTTGAACCGGAAGCCCCCACCGGCAAACGGACCCTCTATCTGCATGGTGAGGGCAAGCAGGTGAATGCTGCAGCAGGAGGACCGATTGAACAGCGAGTCAAACAGGGCGAGACCGTTCTGGCGATAGATATTCGTGCGATCGGAGAGACTTCACGCAAGAACAATCGTAAGATCGGCTGGTCGCATGGTCTGCTGGGCCCCAACTATCATGAATGGGCGGTGGCCTACCTGCTGGGTGAATCGATGGTCAAACTGCGGGCAGAAGACATTCTGGTCGCCGCCCGGTTCCTGTCAGAATATGGTTCGAGTGACAAACCAGAACAGGTTGAACTGGTCGCGATCGGAGAAACGGGGATTCCCGCGCTGCACGCCGCGGCTCTGGAACCGCAACTCTTTTCAGAAGTCGATCTGAACCGGATGATTTCCTCCTGGGGGGAAGTTGTGAAAACACCGGAAACCCAGAATCAGCTGATCAATACCGTGCATGGATCACTTAAGGTCTACGACCTGCCAAACCTGATCACCCTGGTAGGGAAAGAGCGGGTCAAGGTCTCCCAGCCGGCGGATGTCAAAGCGGGTCTGGCCACGCGAGAGCCTTGAGCTGAACAGGCATTTCTTAACAAGTTTAAACAGCGTGTTCTTCTTTGAACCACGCTGGACAAAGCCTGCTGCGCCCTTAATAATGACGGTTCTGGACTTCATTTACGACATTTCATCTCCGCCGGTTCGAACGGCGGTTTGTGCTCGACAGGAGACAATTAATGCAATCACTGACCCGACGGATGGCGCTGAAACTGTTTGCCCTGGGGACGACATTTTTCGGTTTCAAAAAAACAACAGCATTAACCGCAGCAAAGTCAGAGAGTGCCGCTCCTGTCATCGGCCGCTGGAAGAAAACGAATGATCGGGTCTGGCTGGGAGAAGAATTCTGGGCCAATCCGATGGAAGACTGGCGAATCATTGATGGGGCCGCCGAGTGCCTGTCAACGGGCGGCAGTCGCAATATTCAGTTGCTGACTCATCAACTGACGAATCCCAAAGCGTCGTTTACCATGTCCGTCCATGTCAGTCAGGTAGAATTCAAACAGCAGGACGGCGGCGTCGGTTTTCGTATTGGTGTCAAAAGTGATATTAACGAATACCGCAGCAACTGTTTCGCGAAGAGCGGAATCAAAGCGGGAGTCGTCAACGGCAAACTGATCCTGGGCAATAAAGAACAGAAACTCAAGCAGCCGGTCGATCTGAAAGACTGTGTCTTGACCGTTGTTGGTAAACCCGAGGGGGAAAAGTATTCATTAACGCTGCTGGTCAGCGATTCTGAATCAGACAAGCCACTGGATACGATTTCACACACCTTTCCTCCCCAGGCTGTGCTGGGCAACGTCGCGGTCGTCAGCAATTTCGATCCACGTTTCAAACGCATGATTGGTGCCCGTTACCGCTTCAGCGACTGGTCGGTAACAGGTGATGCATTTTCTGTTTCCGTCGATCATAAATTTGGTCCTATCTTATGGTCGCAGTATTCACTCAGTGATTCGCGCAGTGACGATGGTTTCGTGATGAAGATGACTGCTCTAACAGGTCCACTGGGGGAGCAGGATAACAAAGAAGTGCTACTGTTCATCAAGAAGGGAAACGAATGGAAACCGGCGGGATCGGCTGAACTGGATACGGATGCCTGGACAGCCACGTTTCGGGTTCCCAACTGGGACGAAAAAGAGGAAACGCCTTTTAAACTGGTCTATCAGGAAAAATTGAAAGATGGTACCGAGATCAATGCAGATCGAACGGGTATCATTCGCGCCAATCCTGTCGGACGTCCGCTCAAACTGGGAGCATTGACCTGCCAGAAAGATTATGGGTTTCCGTATGAGCCGGTAGCGAACAATCTACTGAAAGTCGATCCGGACCTGCTCTATTTCTCAGGCGATCAGTTATATGAAGATCATGGTGGCTTTGGCCTGATCCGTGAACCTGCGGAGCCCGCGATTCTGAATTATCTACGTAAATTCTACATGCATGGCTGGGCCTTTGGTGAAGCGATGCGTGACCGTCCTGTCATCTGTCTACCCGACGATCATGACGTCTTCCAGGGAAATATCTGGGGGGAAGGCGGGATGAAGATGAAAGAAGGAACCACATCTTCGAATGGAGGTTATCGGGAACCGGCGCGGATGGTGAATGTAGTTCACAAAACGTGTACCGCTCATCATCCCGATTACGCCGACCCGACTCCCTGCAAGCAGAATATCAGCGTTTACTATGGAGATATGGTTTATGGCGACGTTGGTTTTGCCATTGTTGCCGACCGGCAGTTTAAGAGTGGCCCTGAACATGTTGAAACAGGCAGCGGTCGGGCAGACCATGTGACCGATGCCAACTTCGATACATCCAAACTGGATAAACCCGACCTGGTACTGCTGGGCGAGCGTCAGGAAAAATTCCTGGAACGCTGGTGCGATGACTGGCGGGGCCACACGATTAAAGTCCTGTTCAGCCAGACCGTCTTTGCCGGAGTCGCGACCCACCATGGCGGTTACGATGGTTACCTGAAAGCCGACCTCGATTGTGGCAGCTGGCCTCAGACTGCCCGCAACCGGGCTGTGCGTATTATCCGTAAGGGGATGCCGCTGCATATCAACGGCGATCAGCATCTGACCACATTGTCCCAATATGGAGCCGATGAGCAGCGCGACAGCTGCTGGGCTTTCTGTACTCCCGCGATTTCCGCAGGTTACCCCCGCTGGTGGCGTCCAGATGAAGTCGGCATGCAGCATGAGAATCGCCCGAAACATGGTCTGCCCAATACGGGTGAATATGTAGACGGGTTTGGCAACAAGGTGTATGTCTACGCCGTAGGTAATCCGGAACCGGCCAGTGAGAAAAACCGCTACGATCTGGCACATCAGAAAGGCAGCGGCTTTGGTCTGGTATTGATCGATCCCAAAGAAAAAACGTATACGTTGCACTCCTATCGTTTCCTGGTAGATGCGACCGACGGGAGAGCATCCAATGAATTTCCAGGCTGGCCGGTTACGATTCACCAGAAAGAAAACGGAGGCGAAACCAAACTGATCAGCTGAGACACTTTTTCACGTCAATACATCTGACATACTCCCACCCGCCGGTTTATGGAGACAGTACTATGCTGAGGAACGTTTGCGTCTGTGTACTTTGTGTGTTGACTTTTGGTTCACTACTCCAGGCCCAGACGCGCGAAGAAAAGGTGCGTCGGGATCGGGAGAAAGTGGAAGCCTCGGGCTACTGGATCTATAACGATCTGGAACGGGGGTTCCAGCAGGCACGTGAGACAAAACGCCCCATGCTGGTTGTCCTGCGGTGCATTCCCTGTGAAGAGTGTGTCAAACTGGATGAGGAGCTGATGGAAAAAGATCCTCAGCTGAAGCCCCTGATGGATCAGTTTGTGCGGGTGCGGCAGATCTCGACCAATGGTCTGGATCTCTCCCTGTTTCAATACGATTATGACCAGTCATTTGCGGTGTTTCTGCTGAATGCGGATCGTACGATCTATGGACGATTTGGCACACGGTCGCATCATACACTCTGGTCCGAAGATGTGTCGATCGAGGGACTGGCCAAGGCGATGCAGGGGGCACTGGAACTGCATGCGAAATATGACTCAGTGAAAGATTCTCTGGCCGCCAAGCAGGGGCCTCGCCCCGACGTTCCTTCGCCAGAAAAGTATCCGCTGCTGGAAGGACGATACCGGTCGCAGATCAACGAGAAAAAAGAAGTAGTCAAAAGCTGCATCCACTGTCATCAGGTTGGTGATGCACAGCGAGACTCTTATCTACGACAGGGAAAACCTCTGCCGGAACGAATCCTGTTTCAGTATCCGCATCCTAAAATCCTGGGTCTGATTCTGGATCCGACTGAAAAAGCGACGGTGAAAGAAGTCAAACCGGCGTCGATTGCTGCGAAATCAGGATTTCAGCCCGGCGATGAGATCCTGATGTTGGCAGGTCAACCCTTGCTCTCGATCGCAGACATTCAGTGGATCCTGCATCGCGCAGAGAGCCAGGATGAGTTGACGGCAGAGATCAAACGTGACGGTAACATACAACAGCTGACGCTTGCCTTACCCAGCGGCTGGAAACGAGCCGATGATTTGTCGTGGCGCGTGAGCAGTTGGCCGATGCGGCGGATGGTACTGGGAGGGGCGATCCTGGAAGAGACAACTCCGGAAGAACGAACGGCAGCCGGTCTGCCTGCAAATGCATCGATGGCACTGCGAATTCGGGGTCTGGGCAAATATGGTCTGCATGCCACCGCCCGGCGACGGGGCTTTCAGGAGGGAGATATTATCACAGGCTTTGACGGACAAACCAACCTGGCCCGCGAGACCGATCTGTTAGCTTACGGAGTTAACTCCCATCAACCGGGAGAGACGGTAAACGTCACTGTCTTCCGGGGCGGGAAACAGCTTAAGCTGAGTCTGCCCCGTCAGAAATGAGCGGTTCGCTTAACGCCAGGTGAGTGTCTGGCTCTGGTGATTCCAGGGATGTTGATCGTCGGTTGTACGGGTGGTGAGTGTGATGCCCGTGGGGCTCAGTTTCGCGATCGTCCAGCCGGTCGTGGAAGCTTTGGGATTCCCGACATAGGAGGTCGCTGGAGTATTGATGATGTGAATCCCTTTATGCTCGGCATTACTACGATGGTGAATGTGTCCATGGATGTAAGCTTTCACCTGTTTACGCGGTGCCAGGATTTCCCAGAGTTCGACCGAATCCGTTAAGCCACCCGGGAAATGATTGGGATCGCCTCCCAGTCGGGGATTGTGGTGCGTCATGATGATGGCCGGCTTATCGGCGTGGGCATCAAGGGCTTTCGCCAGCCAGGAACGCTGTTCTGCTCCCAGCGTTCCCTGGGTAACCATGGTTTTATGCAGCGAATCAAGCAGAAAGAAGTTCGCGTGCAGTGTCTGCACCACGGAAATATGCTTCGATTTAACCGGCGGTGTTTCTGGTTGTTCTTCCTGCATGACGCTGTAGAACACATCGCGTTCGTCATGGTTCCCCAGGGTCAGGTGCATGTCGATTTTTGCCTCCTGCACGGGGCGAATCAGTTTCGCCAGATGACGGTAATCACCGGGCTGACCATCCCGCAGTGCCAGGTCTCCGTTGATGAGAACGCAGGCTGGCTTCTGTTCCAGGCTTACCAGTTCACTGACTACTTTGCGGAGATGACTGGACACGGGAGAATTCTCCGGGTGCTTCTCACCGATATGGGTGTCGTTGAGCAGGTAGATAATATCTGACTGTTGTGAATCTTTGGCAAAGGCACCAGCAGAATACGTGAGGAAACCAGCTCCGAGAGTAAGCAGGAACTGGCGACGGTTCTGGGCGGGCAGATGCACGGGCATGGGAAATACTCCCTGATGGATTAAGTTTAGAGGCAGGAATAAACTGGTAGAGCTATTATCCTACTCGACCCCCGAACCAGACGAAACCGAAACCTGAATTAATTTTCCGTGAGTGGTTGGGGAGGCTGTTCCAGAAAATGCAGCGACTCGCGCCCCATCCGTTCACAGATCCCCAGTGCTTCGGAGAAGGGAATGTCGAGTCGTTCGACTCTGTTTGGTGACATGAAAATCACATTCCCCGTCCAGGGATCGGGGGAACCGGGCAGGAAGATGGAAACGAGTGAACCTTCCGTACGTTCGGCTTCGAAAGCCAGCCGGGTGACATCGTCAAAGCGGACCAGAACCGGAATCAACTCCGGTTTATTATGCTCGCCGCCAATACTGCCTTTGAGCTGCTCACGATAGATGGCATATCGGGGGAAGAGAATGATCAGATTCTTTTCCATGAACCTGGACAGTTTTTGTCCGATGGACCAGCGGGCAATCACCCCTGCTAAGAAACACATCAGCACGACGATCGCAATCGACAATGCAAACAAGAGTGCGACGTCGGCAGGTTTTTCTGTGTCGATGTAACTGGAATTGGACAGCACCTTGGCGATCGCCAGTACTATGGGAGCAATCTCCCCCACCAGAATTCCGATGACGATCAGGGGCAACAGAAAGATCAGCCCCCCGATGGCGGTGGTTTTCAGAAAGCCAAAACTCTTTTTAACGTGTGTGACATGCTGTTCCATAAAAGGATCTCGTCTCTGTAGATTCAGCGGTGTTAATCTGACTGGGGAAAGTTTAATACTTAGGAGGCGATGATTACTCGCGGGGTTGTGCCTGGGGTGAGAGTTCTTTGGCTAGTTCATCCCGACGCTGCTGGAGTGCCTGATATTTTTCCGGCTCTGTTTTAATCAGGTTCTGTTTTTCATAGGGATCTGTTTTCAGGTTGAACAGAAATTCTGCTCCCTGGGCGTCCTCGAGGTATTTCCAGTCCCCTTGCCGGACAGCGGTCCAGCGGCCTCGATCCAGTTCCTGATGGGGCCCCAACTGCCAGTAGAATTCCCTGGAGCTAACCGGCTTCCTCTCAGTCAGCAGTGTCGAAATATCACGACCGTCCAGAGTCAGGCTGCTGGTATCTACATCAGCGAGGCGGCAGATGGTGGGGAACAGGTCGAGCGCCCAGGTGACTTCGCTGGTTTCAGTTCCGGCTTTAATCTTGCCGGGCCAGCGCATGATAAAGGGCACACGAATACCCCCTTCAAACAGAGTTGCTTTGCCCCCTCGAAACGGCTGATTACTGCCGCCGTAAACGTAGTCGCCGCCGTGATCGGTCATGAAAATCACCACTGTATTTTCATCCAAACCGTTATTCTTCAGGGTCGACATGACACGGCCGATACCATCATCAAGGGCGACCGTCATGGCGGCAAATTCGCGGCGGACTTTGTCTTTGATGAAGGAGACCCGTTTCAGGTCAGTACCGCGCGGCTGCATGATGTTTACCGGTTCCTGAGCTTTGGGAGACCAGCCTTTGCCAAAGTGGGGCGCGTTATACGCCAGGAACAGAAAGAATGGTTTCTCCGCCGTCCGCTGGTCTTTCAGGAAATGTTCTGCTTCTTCGGTAATCAGATCGGTGGCGTACCCGTTCTCTGTCACATGTTGACGATTGTGATACCAGTCCGGAATGTTTCCATAGGTCATTGTGAAGTAATCGATACAACCTCCGGTATGGCCGCGAAATAGATCAAAACCGTGAGAGACCGGCAGGAAGGATTCAGTGCCGTGCCCCAGATGCCATTTACCGAGCAGGGCAGTCTGGTATCCGTTTTGTTGCAAGACTTCCGCGATAGTCGTCTCACCCGGCTGGATGCCCCGATTCTGATCGACGTCACTCATGAACATCAAAGCGCCGAGCAGCTGGTCGCGTGAGCGACTCGGATTGCGTCCTGTGAGCAGCCCAAACCGGGAGGGGGTACAAATTGCGGAGGCAGAATAGTATTGCCGAAACAGCAGCCCCTCTTTTGCCAGGAGATCGATGTTCGGCGTGGGAATCTCGCTGCCATAACAGCCGACATCATGGATGCCCTGATCATCGGTAAAGATAATCAGGAAGTTCGGCCGCTCGCCTGCATGCAGAGGTGTCACAAGCGTGATTAGAAACAGGAGGTAAATGAGGTACCAGCGCAAGTGTTGTCTTTGCATCGTATTCTTACCAGAGTGAGTTTATTCGGGCAGCGAAACAGGGAATAAGATCATCCCTCTGTGACTAACTCACCATTGTATAGAAAAGCCGGGCTCAGGCAATAATGTCCTTGACGACCTTACCCCCTTCGGTACCAGTGAGACGAAATTCCCGTTCCCCCTGTTTGAAGGTAAGCTTGTCATGCTGCAGGCCCATCTGGTGCAGAATAGTGGCGTGCAGATCGCGGAAGTGAACTTTCCCTTCGATGGCCCGGGCTCCGGTCGGATCAGTCTTACCGTAGGCCAGTCCCCGTTTGATACCACCGCCGGCCATCCAGAATGTGAAGCCGCGGGCGTTGTGTCCGGTTCCATCTTTCTTGTTTTCCGGCACGAGGCCGGGGCGACCAAATTCGCCTCCCCAGACAACGAGTGTCTCTTCCAGCAGACCACGCTGTTCGAGATCCTCCAGTAAGGCGGCAATCGGTGCATCCGTTGATTCACAGTTGGCGGTCAGATCGGCCCTGTGGTTACTGTGCTGATCCCAACTGCCGTGATTGACTTCGATGAAACGGACGCCAGCTTCCGCGAAACGCCGCGCCAGTAGACATTGACGACCGAAGTCAGAATCTCCACAGGCTCCCACCACTTTGCCCTGACCGACACGATAACGCTCGAGAGTCGACTTGGTTTCATTACTCAGATCGAGCAGTTCGGGAGCAGCGACCTGCATCCGGAAACCCAGTTCCATGGACTGAATGACGGCTTCCAGGCGGGAATCGTCTGGACGACGCGTGGCGTGCTCGCGATTCATGGCCTGCACGAAATCGAGCTGACGACGTTTCACGCGGGCCGGCAGGTGATCGCTGGCGATGTTATTGATTGTCGCTTTCGACATATCGGATGTATTCAAGCCAATTGGGGTTCCCTCATAGACGGGGGGGAGGAAGGCACTGGAATAAACCGATGGTTTGCGAGGAAAGAGACTGATGAACCCGGGCACATTCTGATTCTCTGTTCCCAGCCCATACACGATCCACGAGCCCAGGCTGGGGCGGGGTCGCAAGCGATCGCCGGTGTGCAGTTGCAGGAATGACTGGGCGTGATTTGTGATGTCCGCATACATGCCGTTGAGGACACAGAGCTTATCTGCGTGTTTGGCGGTTTCGGGGAGGAGCTCGGAAATCCAGAGACCGCTTTCACCATGTTGTTTAAAATCGAACACCGATCCGGCGTGCTTCTTTTTGCCGGTCTGCGGTTTATAATCGAATGTATCGAGCTGAGCCGGTCCGCCACTCATGCAGAGAAAGATGACCCGTTTCGCGCGAGCTGGTAGCTGAGGAGGCCGGGCGTTAAGACTGGGCGCCGTCGCAGAACTTGCTGCAAACGAATTCTGCCCACAGAGTGCCGACATGGCCAGGTAGCCAAAGCCGCAGGAGGCGGATCGTAACATTTCGCGGCGCGAGATTCCGAGCATGGCAGGATTCCTTGTGTCGTCTTCTTTTCTCTTTTTGGATTTATCTTCTCAGTATTTAATCAACGTAGCGGAATTCATTTGTATTGAGCAGTCCCTGGCAGAGTGTGGCCCAGACTGCGACCCTCCGGAGTTCCTCTTGTGAGATTTCCGATACGAGTGCCTGGTCTACGTCATGGATCAATGCCAGAGCCCGCTCGAGTTCTGCTGAGTTTGGAGTCCGGTTCAAAGCACGACGATAAGCCAGATGAATGCGCCCGCTCTCATCGAGTTCAGGATCGGAGAGCACTTCTTTGGAAAACCAGTCTGCCTGCTCGACCAGGAACGGACTGTTGAGCAGGAACAGGCTCTGTGTCGGCAGGGTCGTTTCATTGCGTTTGCCTACCGGTTTGGTGGAATCAGGAAGATCGAATGCAGAGAGTTCGGGGGGATCAGAATGACGGAGCATGCAGAGATAAATGCTACGATGATTGTGAGACAGATGCAGATTACTGACCTTGTTGACCAGTTCATCGACGTTGGCAATCGCTGAGCCCCGTGCAGGTTCTCGATTGAGCTGACCACTGGCTGCCAGAATGCTGTCGCGGAGTGATTCCGCATCCAGACGTCGACGGTTGTGTCGGCAGAGGAGGCGATTCTCTGGATCGGCTTCGAGAATTTCTGCATCGCAGAAACTGCTGAGCTGATAGGTATGACTGAGGACGATCGCACGAATCAGCTGTTTGACCGACCAGCCTTCCGTGCGAAAGCGGGTTGCCAGATGATCGAGTAGTTCCGGGTGTGTGGGGCGTTCTCCATAGACGCCGAAGTCGTCGGGAGTGCGTACCAGTGCCTGACCAAACAGATTCAGCCAGATGCGGTTAATCATTACGCGTGCCGTCTGGGGATGATCGGCGGAGGTGAGCCACTGGGCCAGTTCCAGACGACCACTGGATTTGTCAGTAATTTCAGGTGCCTGATCTACCTTGCAGGCCGAGAGAAAACCTCGGGGTACCTGGGGGCCCAGTTTCTTGGATTCCCCTTTGATATTGATCTTACAGTCAACAATTTTTTTCTTTTCACGGACGCCCATCGCCAGTGCGGTACCAGCCGGATAAACGTTTTTGGGCTTTTTCTTACGGGATTGAGCCCGTTTGTTGACAACCGGCTTCACGCCACTGTCGGGCGGTGCGACATAGTGGGTTTTGGCTTTCAGGATGTGCAGCGGTGTTTCAGGAGCCGTCAAAGGTTGATTGGCAGCATAACCCCACATGGTTTCGGTGCTGAGAAAGATACCGGCCAGGGCATAATAGTCGCTGGCAGGAATGGGATCGTGTTTGTGATCGTGGCAGCGGGCACATGCGACGCTGAGGCCCATGACGCCGGTGCTGATGACATTGATCTGATCATCGACCACATCCATATCAAAGTTGACGTTCATTGCCTTGGCAGGTTTAGCACCGATGGCCAGGAAGCCTGTTGCGATCAGCAGACGATCCCGTTCTTTGGGAGTCTCGGCTGAAAGCAGGTCGCCGGCGATCTGTTCGGTGAGAAACCGATCGTAGGGGACATCGTCATTGAAAGCCTGGATGACATAATCCCGATACCGCCAGGCATGGGGAAAGGTTGGATTACGTCCCAATCCATCGTTGCCGTTGGATTCACCATAGCGGGCCACATCGAGCCAGTACCGTCCCCAGCGTTCACCGAAATGAGGTGAAGCCAGCAGTTCATCAACCAGTCGCGTTACCGCCTGTTGTCGATGTTGTTCATAATCGTTCAGAAATGATTCTACCTGCTCTGCCGTGGGGGGGAGGCCGGTCAGATCAAAATACAGGCGGCGGACCAGATGTACGGGTGAAGCATCGTGCGTGGGTTGCAGTTTAGCCTGTTCAATGCGGGAGAGGACAAACCGATCTATTGGATCAAAGCACCAGTCTTGTTGTTTCACCGACGGTGGTGAAGGGTTCTTCACCGGCTGGAATGACCAGAGTTCCGGGTTCGCAGCCGCGTTTTCTGCAGTGGGCTTCCGGGCGACCACCGGTTGTTCGACGCGCGGATCGGGGACACCCATTTCTACCCACTTAATGAAATCCTGGATCACGGCTTCTGACAGCGGCTCATCCGGGGGCATCTCCAGACCATCATAACGGAGTGCCTGAATCAGCAGACTCTCATTGGGGCGTCCTTCGACAAACGCCGGGCCAGATTCTCCTCCGACGCGCATTCCATCGCGGGTATCCATCCGCAGCTTTCCCCCCAGTTCTTCCGACTTTGAGGAATGGCAGGAATAACATTTTTTGACCAGAACGGGCCGAATTTTATTTTCGAAGAAGGCACGTTCCTGCGGATGCATGTTTTTGGAGGGCTTGTTCGCACTCCAGGCAGGGATCGCGGGATAGAAAGCGATCGCAATGATCCAATAGACGGCAGTGAGCGGGGTGAGCAACTTACGCATGGCCGACGAATTCTAATCAGGTGGGAAAAGTCATACGCGACCAGGCGCGTACAGGCAAGATTAGTGAACAAGCTTAAATCATACTTTGTTGATGTGTTTAAGTCAACAACCTTAAATATATCTTCGTCCTGTTTGAGGACGATGCCCAGCATTTTTAAAAGTGGAACACTGATCGCTACAGTCTATCTGATTGATGTGACCGGTGGTTTTGCTACGATGAGCGGCAGAACGGCCCCGAAATTGTGATTCAACAGAGAGTGAACCTTGTGCAGAATAAATTTGATGTTGTGATCGTCGGAGGTGGTGGCAGTGGACTGGCTGCTGCTGCGCGGGCTTTAGAATTCGGTGCCCGGGTACTTGTGCTGGAGAAGCAGTCGCAGCTGGGTGGCACCACGGGGATGGCCATCGGATCGTTTACTGGTAATGATACCAGCCTGCAACGAGCCGCAGGGATCGAAGACAATCCCGATGATCATGAAACCGACGCTGGTCTGTTCGCGTCACCTGAGATTGAAGCACAGAACCATTCTGAGATGCGGCGATTCTTTCTGGGACAAACCGCAGAGACCCTCGAGTGGCTGCGCGATCTGGGGCTGCACTTTCATGGACCGAACCCTGAGCCTCCCAACCGTGTGCCCCGAATGCATAATATTGTGCCGAATGCGAAAGCCTACATCGCCGCTTTCCAGACACAGATTCTCAAGCGACAGGGAATGATTGTCTGCGATGCACCAGTGGTCGAACTGCTTCGAGAAGCGGGGCGAGTGACGGGAGTCGTCGCTGAGATTCAAGGCGAACGACAGACGATCCGAGCGCAACGGGGCGTCGTACTGGCAGCGGGCGATTATGCGAATGCCCCGGAGATCATCGGACGATTCAAGGGAGATCGTTTTCGCTCGATCGAAGGGGTGAATCCCAAAGCATGTGGCGATGGTCATCTGCTGGCAGAACAGACGGGTGCGCAACTGTTGAACATGGAGATCACCTATGGCCCGGAACTCCGTTTTGTGCCGCCCCCGGGTGATCCGTTTGAACAACTGCTGCCTACCAGCGGATTTCTGGCGCAACTGATGGGGCGGTTGGTCCCTTATCTGCCTCAATTTTTGATTAACTGGCGCATCAAGCGACTGCTGTTGACGTGGCAGCATCCGGAAAATGCACTGTTTGACGATGGTGCGATCCTCGTGAATACAGTTGGGCAGCGTTTCTGCAACGAGCGAGTCTCTCCGGAGAGGGAGATTGCGATTTCGGAACAGGAGAATAAAGCGGCTTATATTCTGTTGGATGAACGCATCGCTGCCCGTTACAGCGAGTGGCCGCATTTTATTTCGACTGCGCCCAAGATCGCCTATGCGTACGTGGAAGATTATCTGAAACTACGTCCCGATGTGAGTGCCGCTGCAGGTTCACTGGAAGCACTCGCGAATCAACGCCAGCTTGATCCATCTCACTTACAGGACACCGTCGCCCAATTCAATGCGTATGCCTCAGGCCAGCAGGCAGATCCGTTTGGGAGGACTGGTGATACTGAACCGCTGGCCGGAAATCGCTGGGTTTTGCTGGGACCGGCGAAGGCCTACTTCACCACAACGGAAGGGGGCGTAGCGATCAACCACGGACTGCAGGCACTGGACGAGCATGGTGATCCGATTCCCGGCTTATACGCGATTGGCTGTAACGGCATGGGCGGACAGGTGCTGTGGGGACACGGACTGCACATCGCATGGGCACTTACCAGTGGTCGCCTGGTGGGAGAAATCCTGGGGAAATCAAACAACCAGTGACCGCCCTCCATTTATCCCTGCTGCCGTGCTCTTATGCGGTCGCAGGTTTTCGTTTCACGTCGTATAGATCAAAACCGTCCAGGTGCCAGAACTTTTCCAGGCCGATTTCATCGTAGAGATCAATTTCTGATTCAAACAGTGGATAGAGCCCCTGTAGATGAATTGTTCGATCGGGCAGTTCGAATGTCGCTTCTTCCTGACTCAGAAACGATGGAGCGAATACCAAGTACGCACTCATCTCACTTTCTTCGGAGATCGGATCGTCGATCTGAAAAATGTCACCATAAGAAAATCGTTTTTCGTTGAAGAACGCGGAGGCAAAGAACCCGGCGGCGAAGCCCCAGCTCTGGTCCTTCGTATCCAGAGAAACAATCAATTCTGGTTTGGATCCTTCTTCCCAGTCCGGATGAGAGGCCTGTGAGAGACCGCAGGTAACCGCAGTCAGGGTTCCCTCTTCAGGCAGGTTCTCAAAGTAGATCACTTTGATCTCGGGCTGGTCGTCATTGGCTTGAACTTCAACAATTCCATCAATCTCTCCAAAGCGTTCTTCTAATGCCTTGAGCCAGTTCGTTTCGAATGTGTCCACTTATTAATTTATCCTTGAGAGCGAGTAGTGATGGTGTTGTAGTTAGTTCAACTGGCCGGGTTATCTGATCCTGGAATGACCTGAGTCAGATCTTTACCGAGGATCGAGGGGCACCAGTAGCGTTCAATATGTTCGATGATCATTTCGGTCCCCCTGGTATGGCTGACGTAAGGTTTGTCGCGGGGATCGTAAAGGGCATCGGTCAGGTCACGACAGAGGACCACGTTTTTGTTGAGGTAACGCATCTGTCGGATCCCGAATGGTCGTCCCAGCACGCACATATTCGTATGCACGCCCATCAGCACGATATTTTTCCGCTGTTCCTGTTCCAGGAAGTTATAGATTTCCTGTCCATTAGCACTGATGACATCATAGCCGATGATTTTGATCGCCGGATGTTCGTGTCGATCGTGATTGGGTTGATAGGTCGGGAAAGGATCATCACAGCCCCGGATGGGACCATCGGTGCGTTTGACGGTATCGTCTACGGGGAGCGGTCCTTCTTTTTCCGGATTCAGATAACACCAGCCCTGGATTTTGACGGGAGGTTGGGCCGGTTTGGCTTCTTTGATTCGTTTGCGGTAAGGCGTGTCTTCATAGAGCTGGATTCCCCCGCTGGGTGCATGAATGATGGCGACACCCCGATCGCGGGCTTTCGAGATGACGTCATTCATCCGGGGGGCCATCCGGCCGACCCGATGTGCAGCCAGCTTGCAGGGATGATCGGCCCACATGTCGCAGATAATGATGGCGGTTTCGGAAGCCTTCCATTCAGCAGTTTCCATCTGAGCAGGCGCGGAGTCCTCTTTTCCCCGTTTTCTCAATTCGACGGAGAATACTCCCGGTACTGGCGGAATCTGGCGGGTTGCCTCAGTCGTCTCTTCCGCCAGCAAACCAGCCAGGGAAGGAGTCAGCGCACCGGCCAGGCTGCCCTGCAGAATTGATTGCAGGAACTGACGTCGCGAGCGGGGATCGGGATGTAACATCATGCCTCTTACCTCTATTCGGGGAAGTGAATACCGCTCACATTGTGCTGGGGCTGTCTGCACAATTCAATCGGAATTGATTTATTAATTCCAGATGAGCATTCCTTCGTTTTAAAGACAGGCTTTCCTTTGCTCTGTCTGCCATTCATAATAGAACAAGCTAACAGAAATCGCTCCTCTCCAGTGACGAAATTTCAGGATTTGGAAATATGCGCAATCAAATCGGATGGATGCTGCTGCTCAGCAGCCTCCTGCTGTCTATCCCTGCAATCAATGCGGCAGAGCAAGATCAGAGTCCCTCAAAACGGCTGATATTGCAGGAAGGGGATCGCATTGTCTTTATTGGTAATACGTTCGCCGACCAACTGCGGTTATATAACTACCTGGAAACGCTGCTGACGGCACAAGCGCCGGTCAGCAAACTCAGCTTTCGCAACCTGGCCTGGTCAGGCGACACGCTGACGTTACAGCCTCGTCCGTTGAATTTTGGTTCACTGGATGACCATCTCACAGCAGAGAAAGCGGATGTGATTATCGCCTGTTTTGGCATGAATGAATCGTTCGCCGGTCGGAGCGAGGTGAAAGCGTATCGCGAACACTGGGAACAGTTCCTCAAGCATCTGAAGTCAAAGAAGTATAATGGTTCAACTGCGCCGCGTGTGGTGATCCTCTCCTCCATCGCCCATGAAAATATGGGACCACCACTGCCTGATCCTGCAGACCATAATCAGAGTCTGGCTGCATATACAAAAACGATGCTGTCCGTAGCGGAACAGCACCAGTTGCCTTTCGTCGACCTGTATCATGCGACTTCCAGACTGATGGAAGCAAACCCTTCGCAGAAGCTGACCCATAACGGCATCCATCTCAACCAGTACGGCTATTGGGCGGTGAGTCAGCTGATCGCAGACAGCTTGCTGGCGAAGGAGGTCACGAGTCCTCAGTTGGTGATCGATTTGAAATCCCAGAACATCGAAACGACCAATGCAGAGGTCACACAGCAGAAGCTCAAGACGGACCAGATTGAATTCATCGTGAAACCGCTGCTCCTGCCGATCCCTGTACCGCCGGAAGGAGCGATCGCGGACAGCGATCTGCTGGCCCGGCAACCTCGCCTGAGCGTTAAACAATTACCCGAGGGCAATTATCGACTGGTGGTCGGCGGAACTGTGATTGTGACAGGCACTGCAAGCGACTGGGACCGGGGCATTGTGTTGCTGAACCTGCCGTCTCAGGTGCAGGTGGCCGATCTTCGTTCTACCATCAACCGTAAGAATGAGCTCTTCTTTTATGTCTACCGTGCACACAACGCCGAGTATATTTTCGGTCGCCGCACGAAGCCGTTCGGTGCCGTCTCATTTCCACCTGAGATGGAAACATTCGACGAACTGATCCAGTCTCGAGAGAAAAAGATTCAGGAACAGGCTCGACCCATCGAAGCAGCAAAATGGGAACTGATTCGAGTCGACTGATTACAAATCGACCTGACAAGACTTCCCCATCATTACTGAAACTTTTCAATTCGATATATAGAGTGACTCATGCGAAACTCAACTTATTCAGCCCGCTTCTGCCTGGGACTGATTCTGACTTCGATCTGCTTTGTGATGACACAATCCGTTTTCGCTGCTGATCAGAAACCGGCGCAACCACATGTGGTGTTTGTGGTGGGGACAACCCATTATGCACCACAGAAAACGCTGCCCGCATTCGCGAAGCGGCTGGAGCAGTATGGTTTCAAGACGACCGTGGTGCTGCCTGACGGTGATCCCGAACGTAACCAGAAAGGACTTCCGGGGCTGGAAGTCCTGGAAGAGGCGGATCTGGCTGTATTTTTCATGCGGTTCCTGCAACTACCGCCGCGGCAGTTTGCACACATTCAGAACTACATCAAATCCGGAAAACCGGTGATCGGTCTGCGGACCAGCACGCATGCCTTCGATTACGAAAAAGGGCATCCCCTGGAAGAGTGGAACCGGGGATTCGGCAAACGCGTTTTAGGTTCCGAATATTTTTTTCACCTCACAGGTGAAACAGTTGTGGAGCATGTGCTGGAATATCGCGATCATAACATTCTGAACGGGGTCGCAGCGAAATTTCTGGCCCCCGGTGTCCTCTATCAGGCAGATATCCCTGCGGATGCCACACCGCTCTTGACCGGTACAGGAAACTCCAAACGTAAAGGGATCTTCAAAAACCAGTTTGGCACTTATGAACTGACGGGCGAGATGAGCTGGCCCGTTGCCTGGACGTGGAAGAATGAATGGGACAGTCGTGTCTTTACCACCACGCTGGGACATGAAGATTCATTTCGGCTGGACGCTTTTAATCGCCTGCTGATCAACGCTGTGCACTGGTGCCTGGAATTGCCTGTAGGCACAACTCCGGAAAAACTGGCGGTTGCGAATTCCGCTCCTAATCTGAAACGACCGTTCGAACTGACGCAGGATCACTCTCCCGAAACGGAACGTAAGACATTCCAATTGCTGCCTGGCTATGAAGTGAACCTGTTCGCCGCCGAACCGATGCTGGTCAATCCGATTCACATGACCTGGGATCCCCAGGGGCGACTGTGGGTGATCTGTTCTACCTCGTACCCACAGGTTTCTCCGGGAGAAAAACCGAACGATCAGATTGTGATTCTGGAAGACACCGACAATGATGGACAGGCAGATAAATCAACGGTGTTTGCCGACGGGCTCTATGTGCCGACGGGACTGGAACTGGGTGACGGGGGCGTTTACGTTGCCAACGCACCAGATCTCCTGTTCCTGAAAGACACGAATGGAGATGGGAAAGCCGATCATCGGGAAGTGGTTCTGACCGGATTTGCCACGGAAGACAATCACCATTCAATCAGTGCCTGGCGATGGGGACCAGGAGGCTGGCTCTACTTCCAGGAAGGGACCTTCATGCATACTCAGGTAGAGACACCGTATGGTACAGTCCGCCTGGAAAATGGAGGCGTGTTTCAATTCCAGCCACGCACTCTGAAGCTGAATGTCTTTGCGGATTATCGTGCTTCGAATCCCTGGGGGCACATGTTCGATGACTGGGGACAGTCGTTCGTGATCGACAACCCGCGCATCTATTTCAGTGCACCACTGACCGCGAACAGTCGCGCCAAGCTGGGTTACGAGGCCAGCGGCGAAGGAACAAAGCAGTGTGGCGGCGAATTCGTCGCCAGCCGCCATTTTCCCCCGGAAGTCCAGGGAGAGATCTGGACCAACCAGTATAAAACACACTCAATCGCGCGTTATGAAGTCACCGATGATGGAGCCGGTTATTCGGTCAAAGGGCTGGAGCCTTTACTACAGTCGAGCAGTTCTTACTTCCGCCCCGTCGATCTGAAGATGGGACCGGATGGAGCCGCTTATGTGCTGGACTGGTACAATCCACTGATTGGTCACATGCAACACAGCTTTCGGGATGAACGGCGCGACACGACACATGGTCGTGTCTGGAGGGTGACCTATAAGGGACGTCCGCTGGTTGAGCGTCCTCAACTAACCGACGTCCCCCTGAAAGATGTAGTGAACCACCTGAGAGATCCGGAGAGCTTCACGCGTCAACAGGTCAGGCGAGTACTCTATGATGCGGACCAGCAACAGGCGAAAAAAGCCCTGGATGACTGGCTGCTGACTCTGGCTCCCCAGGAACCGAACTACGATCATCATCGCCTGGAAGCGCTCTGGTGCTATCAGACCATTGGAGTCGTGAATGAAAAACTGTTGCGAGAGGTACTGGAAGCCCAGGATCCACGTGCCCGGGCCGCTGCACTGCGTGTGCTGCGTTACTGGCATGCCCAGGTAACAAATCCGCTTGAGCTACTGGAAACTGCAATTCATGACGCGCATCCGCGTGTCCGCCTGGAAGCGATTCTGACCGCAGGCTATATTCCCGATCCCCGTTCGGTCACGATCGCGGTCAAAGCCATCGACGCCCCCATGGATCGCTACCTGGAACACGCGCTGAAGTTAACGATCGACGGGTTACAGGAACACTGGGTCAAAGCGCAGCAGGCTGGTAAGGTTCAGTTCGATAAGCCAGCACATAAAAATTATGCCCTGGCGAATCTGCTGTCGAATGAATCCATCGACGTGATTATTGATCTGCTCAATGCAGGCAGCATTGATGCTGATCTGTTGAAAGGCCCCGCCCAGGTTGTTGCAGAAAAAGCCAATGCGAATCAACTGGAACCACTGGTGCTGAGTCTGGTGGAAGTCACACGCGAATACAAAACACAGGGTGGGAAAGGCATCTCTCCCGAGGCACTCAGTATCTTGCTGGATGCGATGGATCGGGCTGCGCGGGAACGGGGAGTCGTCCCCGAAGGTAACATCGGTTCCATGCTCAGCCGCTCTGCGGTGGTGCCTGGTGTGCCTGTGCAAAAATCAGTAGCCCGGCTGATTGGTTCCTGGAAACTGACGCGTGAAGGCAGACGACTGCAGCGAAATCTGAATGCTGCAGACACTGACCAAGAAATCAAACAGCTGTCAGCAGAATCGCTGGGAATGCTGGGCGATGCGGGTTCGATCAAGTATCTGAAGGGGCTCGCGAACTCTCAGAAACCTGTCAACCAGCGTCTGCTGGGCATCTATGGTCTGGCAGCGCATGACCTCAAAGAGGCAGCCAGTCTGACGCCAGGCATTCTCAATCAGGATCCCAAGGACTCTGATCCCGCCTGGTTCCTGACCGCATTCACGAAACGAAAAGGAGGCCCTGAGGTTCTGGCAGAGCAGCTGAAATCGGCAAAGCTGAATGCTCAAATGGCGGCCCGTATTCGTCAACATCTGATTGAAACCGGTGAAACGAATAAGGCTTTGATCGATGCCTTTGGCGGGGGAGTGATGCAGGATTCTCTGGAAGCGCAACTACTCAAAGAGAATGTACTCGATCTGGCCAGTGAAGCCCGAGAGCAGGGGGACGCCGCCCGGGGTGAGTTGATATTCCGCAGGGCCGAGTTGGCCTGCATGAAGTGCCACAGCATTTCCAATGCAGGACCTGTACTGGGTCCGGACCTGGCAGCCATCGGTTCGAGTTCGCCGCCCGATTATATTGTCGATTCATTCTTGCGTCCTTCCAAAGTAATTAAGGAATTCTACGAGAGCATTATGGTCGTGACCGATGAAGGTCGCGTGATTAACGGAATCCTGGTGGTGCAGGACGATTCCAAGGTGGTACTCAAAGACGCAGCCCAGCAGGGGAAACAGGTCACGATCCCCGCTGATCAGATTGAATTTACGAAGAAGCTGCCTTCACTGATGCCCCAGGGGCTCGCGAGTAAGTTGAAAAGCCGCCAGGAATTTCTGGACCTGGTCAAATTTGTTACCGAGCTCGGACGTCCCGGTCCGTACGCAACGAGTGCAGCACAGGTGGTGCGTCGCTGGCGTCTGCAGAGTGCAGATGCGGCTATGACAGCAGAAAATTCTTCCCAGATCAAAACTCTGGCAGATTCAGGAGTTGCTGCTTACAGCATGGTGAATGGCACGCTGCCTGTGGCTGATCTGAATCTGCAAAAGCCTGTCACACGTGCCATGGCGCTGGTCGATGTTACACAAGCCGGGAATGTGCAGTTAAAACTGAATTCCGCGAAAGGGATCAAGCTGTGGCTGAATGAGACGTCGGTGCCCGTATCTGAAATGACAACACTGGCTCTCCCTTCCGGACGGAGTCAGATCACGTTCGAGATCGACCGCGATGCGCGGGGGGACACTGGTCTACGGGCAGAGTTCCTTAAAGCGGAACAACAGCCCCAGGGCCGCTTTAAAGTGGTCGGCGGTCCCTGAGGCTCGACTGTTAGATTAGATACAGGATCAGTCCTGTTGAGCTGTCGTGCGTTTGATCCAGGCACCACAGAGATCGGGCCAGTTGGAGACCGGGTTGTCTGAAGGTCGCAGACCGTAGCCATGCCCCCCTTTGGCAAAGAGATGCAGTTCGGCGCCGACTTTGGCGTCTTTCAGGTCACGGGTGTAATTGAATGCGCTATCGACCAGCCGTCGGTCATCGAGAGTCTGGACGATAAACGCAGGGGGAGTCTGGTCGGTCACTTTGATCTCGGGAGCCGACCTACGTTTGTCATCTTCCTGATAGATGTAAGCCGGGTAAATCAGAACGGTAAAATCGGGACGACAGCTGAGTTTATCGGCTGCATCAATGGGTTCATAATTCCGCTTCTCATAGTTGGTCGAGAGGTTTGCTGCGAGGTGTCCGCCGGCAGAGAAGCCGAGTACACCAATCTGCTGCGGGTTAATGCCCCACTCCTGTGCTTTACTGCGCACGAGTCCTAACGCACGCTGGGCGTCTTTCAGGGCCTGTTCACGCTGATTACCGGGGACCGTGTATTTAACGACCACTGCATGAATGCCGATAGAATTCAGCCATTCCGCGATTTCGGTTCCTTCCAGATCGTAAGCCAGGATATTGTAGCCACCTCCCGGAAAAATGACGACGGCGGGAGCGTCAGGTTTGGCATTTTTAGATTTGTAAAATTCAATTGCCGGCCGGTTCACTTTGGTAATACGAATGATATTACTGTATTTGACTTCGTCGTCACTTTGATCCAGTAGAGGACGATCAGGCCAGACTGCGATTTGTGCATCTGGTTTGGGAGTTTCAATGGGCGCTGCTGCCAACGAACAGAGCAGAAAGGCGGACAGTAGAAAATATTTCATGGTTGAGATCTCCTGCAGGAATCAACATCGGTTGGAATCAGGTATGGACTCGGAATTGACTATCATAACGGTCCTCCATTATCGGGTGTAGCAGGGCAGATTCATTTTTCTTGCGAAATGCATGTAAGTGTTGATTTGTAAAGAAATTTCAAATACAACTTGCAATTTGAGATAATCCCGCGACACTGAGCATCAGCTGACGCCATTTTTTTACTGTTCATTTCACGACTCCGCTCCGTCATGAAAAAGCTATCCCGCCCCCGTCTGACCACGGTATTATTGATTGTGATTGCCATCCTGATCGGTGGGCTCGTGGGCGTCGGTACATTCACATTCGGCTACGCACAAGGTGCCTCTTATCTCAAAGCCGATTCCCAGTCCTGTGCGAACTGTCATGTAATGCAGGGGCACTTTGATGCCTGGCTGAAATCCTCGCATGGGAAATTCGCGGGCTGCAACGATTGTCATGCACCGCACGACGGTGTTGCCTCGAAGTATTACTGCAAGGCACGGAACGGATTTTTCCATTCACTGGCGTTCACAACCGGTGACTTCGAAGAGAATCTGAGAATTACCGATTACAACCGACGTGTCACTGAGCAGGCCTGTCGGAACTGCCACCAGGATCTTGTGCACCAGATCGACATCAACGCGATTGGTGAATTGCAAACTGACAAAACCGAGCGACTGGAATCCAATGCGTGTATTCGCTGTCATTCCAGTGTGGGGCACGATACCTGAGTCAAATCTGATTTGATATCCCGATTACGTGGAACCGTATTATGAATAAGTCTACCAGACAAATCTCCCTGTCTACCCTGTTACTGGTGGCTGTTATCTCTGCAGCCCTCTGTTTTGGGGTGGTGGCTTTGCTGACGAATATTTTCGAACGCAAGCAGGAAGCCCGTACGACAGTGATGCGGGTTGTTGAGATCGATGACAACACGTCTGATCCCGCAGTCTGGGGGAAAAACTTTCCGCTGCAATACGATGACTATCTGAAAACAGCCGACATGGTGCAGACAACTTACGGAGGGAGTGAGGCGATTCCCCAGGCACCGACCGATGCCGATCCGCGTGACTTTGTTTCACGCAGTAAACTGGAACGCATTCCTCAACTGAAACAGATGTGGGCCGGGTATGCCTTTTCGAAAGATTATCGCGAAAAACGCGGCCATGCCTTTATGTTGACCGATCAGCTCTATACCGAACGCCAGAAAGTCGGCCAGCCCGGGACCTGCATCCACTGTCACGCTTCCACGTACGTCCCGATGAAGGAACTCGGAGATGGGGACATCATGGCGGGTTTTGAGAAACTCAACACCATGCCCTACATGCAGGCCAAAGACCATGTAAAGCATCCCGTGGCCTGTATTGACTGTCACGAACCGGAGACGATGGCACTGCGAATCACCCGACCTGCTTTCATGGAAGGCATCGCCGCCTATAAGGCCTCGCAGGGAATTGAAGACTATGACGTCAACCGTGACGCCACGCGGCAGGAAATGCGTTCTTATATCTGTGGACAATGTCACGTGGAATACTATTTCAAAGGGGATAATAAACGGCTGACCTATCCCTGGGCGAAAGGCCTGACGGTCGATGCCGCTTACGAATATTACGAAGAAGAAAACTTCAAAGACTGGACGCACGCGGAAACAGAAGCGCCGATGCTGAAAGCTCAGCATCCGGAATTCGAGCTCTGGTCGCAGGGCATTCATTCGCGGGCCGGTGTCAGTTGTGCGGATTGTCATATGGCGTATAAACGAGTGGGGGCGATGAAGATCAGCGATCACCATATCCGCAGTCCGTTGTTGAATGTGAATGCTTCCTGTGGCACCTGCCATAAAGCAGACGACAAAGAGCTGATTGCCCGCACGGAAATGATTCAGGCCCGTCATCAGAAACTGGTGGAGGTTGCCCTGGAAAGTGTGATCGATCTGGTGAATGACATTAACGCTGCGAAGAAGAAAGGGATCTCTGCTGAGAAGCTTAAGGAAGCCCAGCAGTGGCAACGCAAAGCCACGTTCTATGTTGACTATGTCGAAGCCGAAAATTCATCCGGTTTCCATGCAGGTCAGGAGGCGGCCCGGATTCTGGGCGAGTCGATCAACTACTCCCGCAAAGGACAGAACGTGCTACATCAGGCCGCGCAGGACTGAATCACATTTCTAAATCTTATTTCTCAAAATCACACAACGCATGTTGATTGGCTGATATGTACCGGGTACCATCGAATGTATCTATCACTCCGCGATCAGCCCCGGCTCAGATCGCACCAGCCCTCACCTGATACCAGGAAACGATCAGCATGTATCGACTCTCGCTCTGCTTCGTGCTTGTTTTCATGCTTTCTCCACTGGCTGCCGCTGGTGAATCCGCAACTCAGAAGACTCTGGAATGGAAGGCGGGGGCCGCTTCCGCGAAGATCACGCCTGACAAACCTTTAAAAATGGCAGGTTATGCGGGACGGAAAGAACCGGCAGAAGGCACCGAACAGGACCTGTATGCGAAAGCCCTCGCGGTAGAGGACCAGCAGGGAAATCGGGTAGTGTTTCTGACACTCGACCTGATCGGTGTAATCGATCGCCTGAGGAGTGACGTTACCAGCCAGGTGCAGGAAAAATATAAACTCGATCCTGCTGCGCTACTCATGAATGCTTCACACACGCATTGCGGCCCAGCCTATGGTCGCGATGACGCAGAGGAATATTACAACCAGTTGTCTGTGACTCTGGTGAAAACCATTGGACAGGCGCTTGAAAATCTGCAACCGGCACAACTCAGCTGGTCTGCGGCTCGCTGTTCGGTTGCCATGAACCGCCGCACGCCAACCGCGACCGGATATCGTAATCATCCCAATCCCGATGGCCGCGTGGACCATCAGGTCCCCGTTCTGCGGGTCGATGATGCCGAGGGGAATCTGAAAGCAGTGATGTTCGGTTACGCCTGTCACAATACGACGATGGGCTTCCGTAAATGGCTGGGAGACTATGCCGGTTTCGCACAGGAATATTTTGAGAAAGACCACCCCGGCGTTACAGCCCTGTTCATGATGGGTTGCGGCGGTGACCAGAATCCTTATCCTCGCAGTGAGCTGCACTATGCTCAGAAACATGGACGCTCACTGGCAACCGCGGTCGAAGCGGCGTTGGAGGTCAACCAGCGGAGCCTGCTGCATCAGCACAAGCTGCATGGTCCGCTGAAAGCAGCATACGGCACCGTCGAACTGGAGTACCTGCCCGAGAAGAAGCGAGAGCCCTGGGATTACCCGGTGCAGGTGATACAGTTTGGGAAGGATCTGACGCTGGTGGCATTGGGTACGGAGGTCGTCGTCGATTATGCCCTGCGTATCAAACAGGAACTGTACGAGGAAGAGGGCCCCGCGGTCTGGATCGCCGGTTATTCGAACGTCTATTCCGGTTACATTCCCAGCAAACGAGTACTGCTGGAGGGGGGCTACGAAGCGAGTCGCCCCTATAAACCCGATGTGGAGGAACGCATCATCGGAAAGGTACTCGAACTTAACGAAAGTCTGGCGACCCAGGAATCAAAGTAAACCGACATCGGTCAATTCCTTCGGGAGAGAACTGCATGTACCCAGCCTGCAGAACAAATTCTCAGAGAGTCGCGACGCTCAGTCTGATACTGTTGTCGCTGACCTTCACCAGTGTCTCGCAGGCCGAGAAGTCGACTCCCGGTCTGGAATTGTTCGAGAATATAATCCGACCGGCGCTGATCGAACATTGTTACGAATGTCATTCTGCAGCAACCTCGGACATCAAAGGGGGACTGCGAGTTGATAGTCGTGAGGCGATTCGCAATGGGGGCGAATCGGGCGCTGCGGTGGTTCCGCATCAGACCAGGCAGAGTCTGTTACTTGATGCCCTCCGACACGATTCTTTTGAGATGCCGCCGGGTAAGAAGCTGCCTGATGAGGTCATTGCCGACTTTGTGAAGTGGGTGGAACTGGGAGCACCAGACTCCCGCGATCAACCACCGAGCGTCGATGAAGCCGCCTCGCTCTCCTGGAAAGCGATCTTCGAAAAACGACGTCACTGGTGGAGTCTGCAACCACTGCAGAAGGTCACACCTCCCATCGCAGCGAACAACGACTGGTCAGAACGGCCCGTAGACCGTTTCCTGTTAGGGAAGTTGCAGCAGTCACATTTACAACCCGCTAAAACTGCGAGTCCGCGAACTCTCATCAGGCGACTTTCGTTCGTCTTGACGGGACTGCCTCCCACACCTGAGGAAGTCGAAGCGTTCGTCTCAGCAGCAAAACAGGATCGTCAGGCTGCCTACGAGGGAATGGTAGACCGGCTGCTGGCATCGCCGCATTTTGGGGAGCGATTTGCCCGGCACTGGATGGACGTCGTGCGATACACGGACACTTACGGTTACGAATGGGATAACCCCGCCAAAGGTTCCTGGGAGTACCGCGATTATCTGATTCGCGCATTCAACCAGGATGTAGGCTTTGATCAACTGGTGCGTGAGCAGATCGCAGGCGACCTGTTATCGGAACCACGGATTAACCGACAGAGCGGGTTTCAAGAAAGCCTGATCGGCCCAATGTTCTACCATATGGGCGAACATCGTCACGGCGACAGCATTAATTTTAACGGCATTCACCAGGAGATGGTCAACAATAAGATTGATGCCTTCTCGAAAGCGTTTCTGGCGAGTACTGTTGCCTGTGCCCGCTGTCATGATCATAAGCTGGATGCCATTTCCCAACGAGACTATTACGCGATGGCAGCGGTCTTCATGACTCCCCGCTGGACATCACGCGTGATTGATGCCCCGGGTAAACAGGATGCACTGATCGGACAGTTACAAACACTGAGAAATGAAATCCACCAGGAATTAAAACAGGTCTGGAGTCAGCAGGCCGAGCAGTTCACTTCGGAATTGGCAGCAGCCCTCGACAATTCTGCTGACGCTCGTTCCCGTATCTGGCGCGAAGCACTCGGGCTGACTACAGAAAAAGAGCAGAAGTCCGTCAAATTAAAAGCAGGGGACATCGCCTGGCCGGCTGCTCAACTGTTAAAGTTATCCTCGCCGGCTGAAATCAAAACAAACTGGGAGCAACTGCAGGTGTCCTGGCGCTCTGCCAGCGAAACACATCGCCAACAGAACAAAGAACGCTTTAAACTACTGACGGACTTCTCGAAACCTGGTTTTACTGAAGGTTGGCAGGTCGAAGGAGACGGTATTCGTTTTGGATATGTCACGGAAGGGACGCCTTTAGTATCTCTTAATGGTGATCAACTGGTCCAGAAACTGTTGCCCCGTGGATATCACACGCATGCCCTCTCTTCTAAATTACCGGGCGCGATCCGACCACCGTCTGAGCGAAAGCTGCCGGGAAAGATGGTCAGCCTGAATGTGGCTGGGGGTGAGTGGAGCGGTTTTCTCCGCACACCGGACAATGCGTTTCAAACTGAGAATGTGATCTTTTTTGATCGAAGCGAGCCAGCCTGGCAGACCTTTGCTGATCGTCCGCTGGTCAACGGCATCCAGCGGATGATGTTTGAAATCGCAACCAGCGATCTGAACCCCGATTTTCCACCCCGGACAGGAAAAACCCGGGCCGGCGGCAAACTACTGCCTGCGGAGGATTTTGGTTTTGATAAACGGAGCTGGTTCAGTGTGACGGAAATTGTCAGCCATGATCAACCGGGAAAGCCCGCGGACGAGTTGGTTCACTTCGCTACATTGTATGATCAGACTCTTCCAGATAATCAGATTGAGGCCAGCCAGCGCATCGCAGTCTGGCTGACCGGAAGCGTGAAGCGCTGGTGTCAGGATCAACCAAATGATGGTGATGTCACGCTGATCAACTGGCTGCTGAAAAACCGACTGCTGGATAATCAGGATGACGGGGGTTCGCGTCTTAAGCAACTGGTCACCGAGTACCGTCAGATTGAGTCACAAATCCAGTTTGCTCACACTGCGAACAGTATGGATGAACGCGGTTTGACTGAGATTTCCTATCCACTCAATATCCGGGGGGATGTCGATGATCTTGGTAAACTGATTCCACCTGACTTTCTGGAAGTCTTTGCCGGACGACATCAGGTTCCTCAAAGCTCGGGCAGTGGTCGACTGGAACTGGCAGAGTACCTGGTCAGCACGGAACATCCTCTGACCGCGCGAGTCTATGTGAACCGGGTCTGGCAGTGGGTCTTTGGGGAAGGACTCGTCCGAACCCCCAATGACTTCGGGCACCTGGGTGAGCAACCCACGCATCCGGATCTGCTGGACTACCTGGCGCAGGAATTTATGGCAGATGGCTGGTCAACCAGACGACTGGTACGCAGACTGGTGCTGACGCGAGCGTTTCAACAATCGGGGACCGTGTCTGAGCAGTCGAAAGACATCGATGCAGACAACCATTTATGGCACCACTATCCGACTCGCAGACTGGAAGCCGAGGCGATTCGCGATTCACTACTGACGGTGTCCGGTAGTCTGGACCGCCGGTTATACGGTCGTCCAATCGAAGTGCCCCGATCAAAACCCGATCCTGCGAAACGACTGTTCGATGGTCCCCTGGATGGTGCAGGGCGGCGCTCGATTTATCTGCGGATGTCGATCATGGATCCTCCCCGGTTTCTGGTTGGTTTTAATCTGCCGGATTTAAAACTCCCCACCGGCAAACGGGATGTCACCAATGTGCCCAATCAGGCCTTGATTCTGATGAACGATCCGTTTGTCATCAGCCAGGCAGAGGAATGGTCAAAGCGTCTGATTACAGATTCAAGTGAAACAGTGGAACAACGGTTACAGCAGATGTTTCTGACTGCCTATGGACGCCATCCCGAAGCGAGTGAAGTCAAACGCTGGACAGCGTTGATTGAAGAACTGGGAGGGACGCATGAGCAGAGCGGGTTGCTGCAGAATCCAGAAGTCTGGCGGCATGTGGCTCACGCCATGTTTAATACCAAAGAATTCATTTATTACCGGTAACTGATATGCAGAGCTCATCATTCCGTTACAGTCGCTGCCCGGGAGCATTGTCCGCCAATTCCCGCCGTGGCTTCCTCAAGCAGACGAGTGCCGGTTTTGGCTGGTTGGCACTGGCAGGTCTGCTGGGTGAGCAGAGTCGATCACAGGCAGCACCGCAATCAACGCCGTCCCACCATACGCCGCGTGTTAAAAATGTCATCTTCTGCTTCATGGATGGCGGACCCAGTCACGTTGATACGTTCGATCCCAAGCCGGCATTGAAAACGTATGAAGGGAAAGCAATCGGGGCTGGGGCCGTTTCCAAGCGATCTCAATCGAGTGCCGGTCGGGTCTGGCTGGGAAGTCCCTGGAAATTCCGACAGCGGGGTGAGAGCGGTCTCTGGGTCAGCGATCTGTTTCCGCAGCTGGCTCAAGTAGCCGACGAACTGTGTGTCGTACGTTCCATGGTGGGAGAACTGCCTCTGCATGGTCAACAGAATCTGTTATTGCACACGGGGCGAATCATCGGACAGGCACCGAGTATGGGGGCCTGGGTTTCTTATGGACTTGGTACCGAGAACCGCAACCTTCCCGCCTACGTCGTGTTGAATAACGACTGGGTGCCGAATGGAGGCCTGGAAAACTTTGGCAGTTCGTTTCTCCCCGCTACACATCAGGCAACGCAGTTACGCGCGAAAGGCGTACCCGTGGACAACATCCGGCCGGGTGATTCACTCTCGCTGCAACAACGCAAACTGGAACTGCTGGCTGCACAGGACCAGATCTTTGCGGACAAAGTCTCGGCGGCTTCACCTATTGAAAGTGCGATCGCCAACTACGAAACTGCATTTCGTATGCAGACCCTGATCCCCGAAGTCTCCGACATCAGTCAGGAACCTGCTTACATCCAGCGCGAGTATGGCGTCGATTCCACTGACGAACATCAGCACTACTATGCAACCCAGGCACTGCGGGCACGGCGGCTTGTCGAAGCGGGAGTCCGATTTGTGGAGATCACGTGTCCCAGTTTCGACAGCAATAACAGTCCCTGGGATCAGCATGGGCAGCTCAAGAAAAACCATGAGAAGAATGCGCGAATTACGGAACAGTCCGTGGCGGCGCTCATTGTCGATCTGAAACGACGTGGGCTACTCGATGAAACTCTGGTTGTCTGGGCAGGCGAAATGGGACGGACTCCCCATACGCCGAAAGTCACGCCGACTTGTGGTCGTGATCATCATGTCAACGGTTACAGTCTGTTTCTGGCAGGGGGTGGCTTTAAACCGGGAATTACATTTGGAGAAACTGACGAATTTGGCAATGCGGTCGTCGAGCACCCACTGTCGATTCACGACATCCATGCGACGATTCTACATCAACTGGGACTGGATCATGAAGCACTGACGTTTCGACATGGGGGCCGTGACCACCGTTTGACCGATGTGCACGGACATGTAATCCAGGAGATTTTGAGTTAAAGTAGTGATCCATGAAGTTCCAGTTAAATGTCAGATTCGAATCTGTTTTCACTGACTCTTGAGTTGCCGGGCCCCTCTCAGAGACTTTAAAATCAGAGTATCCATCCCGGAAGGCGGTCCACGGTAAATCCTCCGTCGCATCTGCCGTTCCCATACCGCGTGATCAACGCAGACACATTCAAATAATTCCCACCCGCCAATTCCACTGAAACAGGTATATTACGTATGTTCGATTACAAACGGCTTAATGAAGCAGTTAAAGCAGAGAACGGTATCAGCCGTCGTCTCTTTCTTTCCTATGGTGCAGCGCTGTCGACTCTCCCTTTACTGGGTCGGGCCAGTTGGGCGAATCCCTCTCCCGTTTTCCAGAAAGATCCTTTCACCCTGGGTGTCGCTTCCGGCGATCCGGACTCGACCAGTGTGATTTTATGGACCCGCCTCGCTCCCGAACCACTGCAGCCCCACGGCGGGTTAGGTCCCCAGCCGATCGAAGTCAAATGGGAACTGGCGGAAGACGAAGGCTTTCAGAAGCTGATAGCATCAGGTACAGCCCAGGCAACTCCACAGCTCGGGCATTCCGTGCACGTGGAAGCGAAAGGCCTGAAACCCGATCACTGGTACTGGTATCGTTTCCAGGCAGGCGATGCTGTCAGCCCCGTGGGACGCACGCGGACAATGCCTGAAACCACCGCGATGCCAGACCAGCTGAAATTTGCATTCGCCAGCTGTCAGAACTATGAACAGGGACTGTTTACCGCCTACGAACAGATGGCTCAGGACGACCTGGACCTGGTCTTCCACCTGGGCGATTACATTTACGAATATCAGTCGGGCAGAAATGGCAAGATCCGCACACACTTCGGTCCCGAGATCGAATCACTGGGTGATTACCGGATTCGCCACTCCCAGTACCGCGCCGATCCCTTGCTGCACAACATGCATGCCAAATGTCCCTGGTTTGTAACCTGGGATGACCATGAATTCGATAATAACTGTGCCGCTGATGTCTCCGAAGAACTGGATGCCGACCCGATTGACTATCTACTCAGACGGGCCAATGCTTACCAGGCATATTATGAAATGATGCCGCTACGACCTGGTTGCCTGCCTCAGGGACCGCATATGCAACTCTATCGCCAGGGTGGTTTTGGACGACTGGCAGATTTCTTTGTGCTGGATACACGCCAGTATCGTTCCGATCAGCCGAATGGGGATAAAAAATCTCCGTTGAATCAATCGGCAATGGCACGCAGTAACTCGCTGCTGGGTGGTCCACAGCGGAACTGGCTGCAGTCCCAGTTGATCAGCTCAAATGCGACCTGGAACGTTCTGGCCCAACAGGTGATGATGGGCATGGTGAGTTTCTCATCGAAAGACGAAGAGCGGGTCTATTCCATGGACCAGTGGCCCGGCAGTGCCTATGAACGGATGCAGTTAATGCAGTTTATGGCTGATCGCCGCGTCCCCAACCCAGTAGTATTAACTGGTGACATTCATTCCAACTGGGTGAATAATCTGCGCGTGGATGACCGCAAGCCGGAAACACCTGTCGTGGCAACCGAGTTTGTAGGAACCTCCATCAGCAGTGGTGGGAACGGTGTGCAGAAACGAAAAGGGCACGCTGACATTCTCTCACACAACCCCTGCGTGCAGTTTCAGAACTCCGAACGCGGCTATGTCCGCTGCACAGTGACTCCTAAAGACTGGACCAGCGAGTACATGGTTGTGGATGATGTCACCCGTCCCGGGGGGCATGTCACTCCGCGGGCTGCATTCGTAGTCGAAGCGGGTACTCCGGGAGCACAACCGGCTTAAGTACCCAATCCGCTATGCTGACATTCGACTGAGATCAGAGCACCGAAGGAGGCTCGGTCTCAGTCGGCGTCTGCTGTGTAATCCAGTGCAGAAGCGTTTTCGCGAGCACTTTGCTGTTGACTGGTTTACTGAGGTAATCATCGCAGCCTGCGTCGAGACACTTCTGTCGATCTTCGGCCATGGCGTGCGCAGTGAGTGCCACGATGGGTAGCTTCGCGCCTGCAGCACGAAGCGTGCTGGCCAGAGTGTATCCATCCATTTCAGGCATCTGCATGTCTGTCAGCAGAAGGTGGTAAGGTTGTCCTGCCTGTTCTGCTTCCTGGAACTTGCGCAATGCAATCGCTCCGTTGTCGGCGACATCGACTTCGGCCCCTTTCTTCTTGAGCAGGAAGGAAATCAGCCGTTGATTGTCGGGACCATCTTCAGCGAGCAGAATACGAGTACCTGCAGGAAGAGAGTGTATTGCGGGTGACGTTTGTTGCTCAGTCTGTTCGGGTTCGTCCTGCAAACGACTGGTGATATATCTGGTTTCGGCGACGGTCTCTATGGGAAGTAGCAGTCGGAAACAGGTTCCGGTGCCTTCCTCAGTCCAGACGAGCGAGACCTCTCCGTTCATCAGTCGGGCCAGTTTCCGTGAAATCACCAGCCCCAGTCCGGTTCCTCCATGCTGGCGAGTGACCGAGGTATCGGCCTGGGAAAAGGCGTTGAAGATTTTCTCTGCCTGTGCGGAAGACATTCCGGGGCCGGTATCCCGGATATCGAATTGCAGAAACGATGTATCGCCCTGCTGAGACATTTCTACAATGAGTTGGATCTGCCCCTGCTCAGTAAATTTGACTGCATTCCCGACCAGATTCATCAGGATTTGACGCAGTCGGGTGGGATCACTTTTGATGAGATCGGGAATCGGATTCTGAATCCGTGTCACCATCTCAACTCCCTTTTCCGTCGCCGGGGGACGAAGTAGACTCTCGATATGATCCAGAATGTGGAACACCTGGGTTGTTGTGTAATCGAGTTGGACTTTTTGTGCTTCAATCTTGGAAAGATCCAGGATGTCGTTAATAACCGTCAGCAGATGATTACCCGCTTCCTGGATCGTATTCACTGCCTGATCCCGTTTTCGGGGTGACGTTGAAAAGTCTGAATCATTTTTCAGCAGATCGGCATAGCCCAGAATCGCAGTGAGCGGCGTGCGAATTTCGTGGCTCATGTTTGCCAGGAATTCGCTCTTACTTTGAGAGGCAGCCAGCGCTGCTTCCTGTGCCTGTTTGAGTTCGGTGATATCGTTTCGAATCGCGAGATAGCCAATGGAATTTCCTTCCCCATCCTTCATCGTCGCGATTGTTGTATCGACCCAGTAGGGTTCACCATTTTTACGCCGATTACAGATTTCCCCCTGCCACATGCCTTCCGCGGCAATGGTCAGAAACACCTCTTTCCAGAATTCCCGGGAATGCGTGCCGGAATTGACAATGCTGTGAGTCTGCCCGATCGTTTCCGCTTCGGTATATCCACTGACTTTACAGAACATTTCATTCACATGACGAATAGTACCATTCAAATCAGTTTCGGCCACAATCGCGTGCTGATCCAGCACTTTCAGACAGAGTTCCAACCGCACTGTTGCTTCTCTGAGCGACTTCTCCAAAACAATGCGATCGGAAATATCTACGAGCACATTTACCGCACCAGTAAGTTCCCCCTCGAAATTGAACAGCGGACTGACATGTGCCAGCGCGGTCTTGCGACTGCCATCCTCGGATTCAACAACGATTTCGCCTCCGTGAAAAGTTTTCGCTGAGTCCAAAGCAAGCGCCATCCAGCATTTCTCATGCGGAATCGGACTTCCATCAGTGCCGAATAATTTGAACGAACCACAGAACCGGTCCTTCGGATTTTCGATCTGTGGTTCCCGCCCCCAGAAATCGGCTGCTGCCTGATTGTAATAAGTAATCAGTCCCTGGGTATCACAGGTGTATGCAGCGACCGGAAGGGCATCAAGCAGGCGGCGGATTTTTTCCCGGCTGTCCAGCAGTTCCTGTTCTGCCTGCTTGCGCTCCGTGATATCATTTTCGATGGCCATAAAACCGGTCAGTATGCCATCGGCGTCCAGGATCGGATCAACCTTAAGATGCACCCAGTATTCTGCTCCTGACTTGTGATAGTTAATCAGTTCTGTTTCGAAGCTCTCTCCTGCGCTAATCTTTCGAGACATGTACTCGATCACCCGGGAATCCGTTTTCTCTCCCTGGAGCATCGCCCCGGGGCTCTGCTCCATTAACTCTTCGAGACCATACCCGGTGATCTGCGTAAAGCGGTCATTGACCCATTCTACACGTCCCTGGACATCAGTGATCACAACACCATTGGTCGACTTACTGACCGCGGTTGCCAGTCGTGACAGTTGTTTTTCATTCTGTTTCTGTTGCGTGATGTCGATACCGACCCCGAGGTAGCCTTCGATCTGCTGATACTGATCGCGAATCGCTGTCACCGTCAGTTCTACGGTACGATGGCTGCCGTCCTTACAGACATAGGTCCATTCATGCTTGTCCGAATTTCCCTGCATTGCCAGTGCAATAAACGTTTCGAAATTCTGAATCTTGCGTCCTAGTGCTGCAGTCAGTTCCCGGGCATGATCTTCGATTTCTTCTGCAAGGTGAAAACATTCGGGTGTCTGAATGCCAATCATTTCCCTGGCTGAATACCCCAGCAACTGTTCGGCTCCGGGACTGAACAGGGTGATAATCCCCTCGGGATCGGTGGCAATGATGGAGACTTCCGTAGCAGCCCGGATGACCCCATCCAGGTGTGCACGGGAAGTGTACTCGTCATACTGGAGGAGGAGAAATTCCGCTTCGCGCTGCTTTTCTTCAGTGATGTCCTGAAACGCTCCCACCAGACGTACGGGATTCCCCTGCTCGTATTCCAGTTCTCCCTGGGCTCTCACCCAGATATGTCGTCCTTTGGCTGTAATGAACGGGAGTTTGAGATCCCAGGACTGTCCGGTTTCGATCGAACGTTCCAGTGCACTTTGCAGAACAGGGCGTGCCTCAGGGGCATAAAAGCTGTACGCAGTCTCGATAGAAGGACGATATCCCGGCTCGACTTCATGGATCGCATACGTCTCCTGGGTCCAGAACAATTCCCGCGTTTCGAGATCCAGGTGCCAACCACCGATCTTAGCGACTTCGCCAACACGTGATAACAGCTTTTCACTCTGGTTGAGCTGCATCTTCGTCAGCTGATAATCATGAATGTCTTCGACGGTTCCGATCAGGGTCCGCTGCCCCTCCAGATCTCCATTCAAGACCTGCGCCTGGATCCGCACCCAACGGGAAAAGCCCATATGATTTCTGGTACGAGCTTTCAGATCGATTGGCCTTCCCTCTTGTAAATGTCTCTCGATCGCTGATTCCCAGGACTCTCTGTTTCCTGCCCCCAGATGATTGAGAAATACTTCATACTGAGCGAGGGGAAACTCTGACTCTGCTGTGTAGCCGAACACGCGCCAGAATGATTTGGAGCACCAGAATTCATTGGTCTGCTCAGTCCAGGACCAGGTTTCATGAAAGGAAGCCGAGATTGACGCAGCCAGTTGGGATTGATTGCTTTTCAGATTCTGTACGCGTAAATCGAGATCCGTTTCTCTCTTGTCCAGGCTGTCCTTTCGCTTTCGGACACGGGTTAAAAGATAAAAGCTGGCGGCATACGCAGTGACTGGCAGTACCAGCCAGAAAAACCAGTGATGGGAAACGGAAGCCGCCTGACCTGTCTGCGCCTGGTCAGCATCAGGTAAGACAGACTGAAATTTCACCAGCAGGGGCATCAATTTCTGCTCGCTGGTGAGAACCCGAGGCAACATGGCCTCGGGACTCTGTTGCCCCGACAGCACTTTAAGAACGTCTGCTGTAATCTGCTCAAAGAGAGGGCTGATTTGCCTATCAAGCTTCGAGGCAGCGGGAGCGGAGCCTGCCACCGTCTGACTGAGCTGATGACGCTGAGCATTCCACTGATTTAATAATTCGTCCAGTCGCTGATAGCTACTGGCAGCCTGCTTCGGGTTACTCAACAACAGCAGATGCTTGACGATTTCTGCAGTCTGGACCTGAAGTTGACTGACCGTCTGTCGTTGCTGTATCGCAGTCGCGGATTCGGAAGCTGACTGCGGTATGATTGACTGCTTCTGAAACAGAACCAGTACCAGAACCAGGAAAAAGCTGGCGAGAGCAGCCTGTAGAAAAGGCGTTCGAACAGCATTTTCCCACCCGGAAACTTTGACACGGGCCTGGATTGAGTCACCGACATTTGAGTCAGAACTAAAACTATGATGCATGGTTGATAATCAAGGAATTACAGACAGATGACGACAGACCATTTCTCTAAGTGGCGAATCAGAAGGGAGGTCAGTTATTTCCTGAAGTTACAGTGGGGATCCCTATCATTTTCTTTCGTCCCTGAAATTAAGCTGAGATGATAAAAACAGAGAACTTGAAACCCGTGACTGTTATGTCTGCTGGCAGGATTCTGTTGAATTTCTCTGCTGACACAGTTTCTCTGAAAAGTGCCTGAGGGATTCACCTGTAATTGATGCTAAACGAAAGAATATGCTCCTCAGCTTCAGGCTTTCAGATTCATGGTTTTTTCATTGGTATTATTAAATGAGCCGTCTAGAATAAAGCAAATCTGTACATCTCGTACGAGTTCAAAACAAAAGGCCTCTCAAAAGAATTGTTTATCATAAGCAATCCTCCGAACTTGCACTTGAGACGTTTTTCAAATCCAATCATCTCAGGGAGAATCCGCCATGAAGAGTTTATGCCGCTGGGGATCAATGGCTTTATTGATCTGTGCCACGCTGGTGACTCAAACTTTTGCCCAGCAGAACAGTTCCTCCAGGAAAAAACCAAATATTCTGGTCATTTTCGGTGACGACATCGGTCAGACCAATGTTTCTGCCTACACAATGGGACTGGTGGGTTACCGCACGCCCAACATCGATCGAATCGCCCGGGAAGGGGTGATCTTTACCGACTATTATGCGGAGCAGAGCTGTACTGCAGGACGCTCAACATTCATTACCGGGCAGTGCAGCTACCGCACGGGGCTGTCGAAAGTGGGCCTGCCTGGTGCGGACCTGGGATTACAGGCCGAAGACCCGACTCTGGCAGAACTACTGAAACCGCTGGGCTATGCGACCGGTCAGTTCGGAAAAAACCACCTCGGAGACAAGGACGAATTCCTGCCGACGAATCATGGGTTCGATGAATTCCTGGGAAATCTATATCACCTGAATGCAGAAGAAGAACCCGAAAATCGCAACTATCCGCGGGATCCCGAATTCCGCAAGAAATTTGGTCCGCGAGGTGTGATCAAATCCAGTGCGGACGGCAAAATCGAAGACACCGGTCCCCTGACGAAAAAGCGAATGGAGACAGTGGATGAAGAAACTTCGTCTGCAGCCATTGATTTCATTGAACGCCAGACCAAAGCAGAAAAGCCCTTCTTCTGCTGGTGGAACTCAACCCGCATGCACTTCCGGACGCACGTCAAAGAAGAACACCGCGATCAGCCAGGGCTGACCGCCCGCACGGAATATGCAGACGGGATGATTGAGCACGACAAGCAGGTGGGAACACTGCTCAAGAAACTGGACGAACTGGGAATTGTGGACAATACGATTGTGATCTACACGACCGACAACGGGCCGCATAAAAACTCCTGGCCCGATGCGGGATTAAGCCCCTTCCGGAACGAGAAGAATTCGAACTGGGAAGGTGCCTTCCGGGTGCCCTGCGTGATTCGCTGGCCGGGCAAAATCAAGGCTGGTACAGTCTCTAATGAGATTGTGAGCGGCATGGACTGGCTGCCGACTCTGATGGCCGCTGCCGGTGACAGCAATATCAAAGAGGAACTTTTGAAAGGGCATCGCGCGGGGAATAAGACTTACAAGGTCCATCTGGACGGGTACAATATCCTGCCTTACCTGACCGGCAAAGAAAAGAAATCGCCGCGCAGGTCATTCTTCTACTTTAACGACGACAGCCAACTGGTCGGACTGCGGTTCGAGAACTGGAAGCTGGTCTTCCTGGAACAGCGTGCCCGGGGGACCCTCAAAGTCTGGGCGGAGCCTTTTACGCCGCTGCGTCTGCCGTTAATGTTTGATTTGCGAGCTGATCCGTACGAGCAGGCCAATATCACGTCGAATACGTATTATGACTGGTTGCTCGACCATGCCTTCCTGCTGGTTCCCGCTCAGCAATACGCGGGCAACTTCCTGGAAACCTTTAAAGAGTTTCCGCCACGTCAGAAACCGGCTTCCTTCAATCTGGATGAAGTGGCCAAAAAACTGCAGGAAGGGACTGGCGGGGCTCAATAAGCTCGCCTTACCAGTCTGTTGATATTACACTCAAAGCGGAGCGTCCACACGGGGCGTTCCGCTTTGTTTTCTTTGCCAGCAGGTAGCGTCAAGAATGCTGCCAGACTCTGACTGAAGGAACGTGCATGAATCCGCGTGAATCGATTCTGCAGATCTCGGAATCAATGAATGCCGCTATTCTGGGGCAGGAAGCTGTGGTGGAACGGCTGCTGATTGCCCTTCTGGCGGATGGCCATGTGTTGCTGGAAGGCTTACCCGGCACGGCAAAAACGCGATCGATCAAAACGCTGTCGAGTCTCATCGAAAGTCAGTTCAGTCGCGTGCAGTTTACCCCGGACCTGCTGCCTTCGGATGTGACGGGCTCGGAAATTTATCGTGAGCAGAACGCGACATTCGAGTTCCAGCAGGGGCCAGTGTTCGGTAATCTGGTCCTGGCGGATGAAATCAACCGTGCTCCGGCAAAGGTGCAGTCTTCATTGCTGGAAGCGATGGAGGAACGCCAGGTCACCGTAGCGGGCAAGACGCATCGGCTGCCGAACCTGTTTCTGGTGCTGGCGACCCAGAACCCCATTGAACAGGAAGGGACTTACCCGCTGCCCGAAGCACAAATGGACCGGTTTCTGCTCTACGTGAATGTGGATTATCCCGTCGGTGAGAATGAGCTGGCCATCATGCGGCTGGTACGCCAGGAAAAAGCGGCGGCGGTAAAAAAGTTACCGGTTCCCATTTCGCAGGACGTAATCTTCGAGGCGCGGAAGCAGGTATTTGAAATCCACGTGGCGGAAGCGGCAGAACAATACATCGTCGATCTGGTGTTGGCCACGCGAAACCCGGAGCGAACGGGAGGAAAACTGGCCAGTTGGATTCGCCTGGGCGCCAGTCCGCGGGGAACGATCGCACTGGATGCAGCCGCGCGGGCACATGCCTGGCTGAACAACCAGGACTTTGTCTCACCGGACAATATTCGTGCGGTCGCACCGGCGTGCCTGGCACATCGGGTGCATCTGAGTTACGAAGCCGAGGCGGAGGGGGTCTCCCGGACTGATGTGATTGAAGAACTTCTGAAAACGGTCGTTGCCGTCTGAGGTCAGCCCATGAGTGCTGCTGTTTCGATTACACTCGAAGAACTGATTCTGATGAAGGCCGAAGCGCGCGGCTTTTCTCTGCTGCCACGTCAGCCGGTCACTTCGCTGCTGGCGGGGCGACATGCTTCGCGTCTGCGGGGGCGGGGGCTGACGTTTGAGGAGCTGCGGCACTATCACGAAGGAGACGACGTCCGTTCGATCGACTGGAGGGCGACGGCTCGACTGCGTTCACCTCACGTGCGGGTTTTCAGTGAAGAGCGGGAACGCCCGGTGCTGTTCGTGGTCGATCAGCGGTTGCCCATGTTTTTCGGATCGCGGCGGGCGATGAAATCGGTGGTGGCGGCCGAACTGGCGGCCCTGGGGGCGTGGCGCTCTCTCGAAGTGGGAGACCGCGTCGGAGGACTGGTATTCAACGAAAGTGAAGTTGTGGAGATCCGTCCGCATCGCAGCCGGACACGTGTGCTGCGGCTGTTTCATGAAATCGTCAACATGAACCAGCGTTTGGCTTCCGATCAGCGTGCGGAGGGTAGTGTTACATTAAACGACGCGCTGGAGAAGGCCCTGCATCTGGCCAAGCATGACTGCCTCGTGGTCCTGATCAGTGATCTGGATGGGGCGGATGCGGAAACGCGTCGGCTTTCGACTTTGATTTCCACCCGCAATGATATGCTGGTGGCCGCTGTTTATGATCCGCTGGGGGCGACGCTGTCCGGGGCACCGGGCATGCTGGCCGCCGACCGGGGAGAACTGTGGGAAATTCCCAGTCACGCTGCTTTTACCGATCAGTTTCGGCAGGCCTTTCAGGAACGTGTGGATGAATGGCAGAAAATTTTTCGTAATCTGAAGGTGCCCGTAATGCCTGTTTCTACGTCATTGCCCGCAGGCCAACAGGTGCTTTCTCTGCTGGGACACAGGGCGCGACCCTCATGAAAAACGACGCAACCAGCCTGGACCGGATGCACGACATTGTGCTGCCGGATGCCATTCCCTGGTGGCCACCGGCGCCCGGCTGGTACGTGGTGCTGGCGGCACTTGGAGGGCTGGTGCTGTATCTGTCGTACCGGGGCTGGCGGCACTGGGAGGCCAATCGCTATCGTCGCCTGGCACTGCAGGAACTGGAACAGGCACATTCGATCTTAGAAGTATCTGAACTGTTAAGACGCACGGCGCTGATGATGGTTCCCCGCGGGGAAATCGCAGCGCAGACCGGAGCCGCCTGGCCCGGGTGGCTGGCGGCGCACGCACCTGTCGCGATGGATGAGCAGATTTCCCGGCAATTGACGGTGGGCATTTACGATGGTTCACCGGGTGAGATTGAGGGACTGAAACAGTACGCCGCCAGCTGGATTCAACAACATCGACTTCCCGAACTGCAGCAGAGGGAATCAAGATAAAACATGTTTGCCTTTGCTCATCCCTGGATCTTTACTCTGCTGCCGGTGCCCTGGCTGGTGAGATATTTTCTTCCGGCCCGGGAATCGACTGGGGTCGCGGTGCGGGTCCCCTTCGGAGAGCGACTGACGGCTGTGATGCGGAACCAGGCGCCCGTGACTGCCGCCGTCAGGCAGTCACGGCAATTGGTAGTGCCGGCGCTGATCTGGGGGCTGGTGCTGTGTGGGCTGGCACGTCCGCAATGGATTGAACCGCCTGTGGTGAAAGAGGAGCCGACCCGCGATCTGCTGCTGTTGGTCGATCTGTCGAGTTCGATGGACGAGAAGGATTTTGTCAATCCGGCCGGTAAGGCGATCACACGACTGGAAGCGGTGAAAGAGGTGCTGGGCGATTTCCTGGTCCGCCGTAAGGGAGACCGGGTGGGACTGGTGGTGTTTGGTTCCGCCCCTTATCTGCAGGCGCCTTTTTCGACCGACCTGTCGCTGGTGCGGACACTGCTCGATGAATGCCAGGTGGGGATGGCGGGGCCACAGACTGCCTTTGGGGATGCGATCGGGCTGGGGGTTAACCTGTTTCAGGAGAGCAAGGTTCCCGCCAAAACCATCATTGCGCTGACAGATGGCAACGATACCAAAAGCCAGGTTCCGCCTGTCGAGGCCGCCCGCATCGCTGCTCAGCGGGATATCCGGATTCATACCGTGGCGATAGGGGACCCGACGACCGCCGGTGAAGACAAGCTGGATCAAGAGACTTTGAAAGAAGTGGCCCGCGTGGCCCACGGATCTTATTTCTTTGCCGGCGACCGGAAGCAGTTGGAGCAGATTTACCAGGAACTGGACCAGATCGAAACGCGAGAAGTGAAGACGATCAGTCGTCGTCCGCGGCGGGATCTGTACTATTATTTTCTGCTGGCGGCGCTGTTCCTTTCGTTTCTGGAGAAGACGCTGGTGGTCTTACGTGCCCGCAAGGAGCTTTCTTTGAAACAGACGACAGCGGAAGTGCGGGTGAATCCGACGAGCGGTCAACTGGAGGTGGTGTCATGATGGAGGCCTTAAGCCAGTTGCATTTCATACGACCGGGCTGGTTGTGGCTGCTGCCACTGGTTGGCGGACTGTGGTGGCTCTGGCGTCGGCATACGACGCCGCTGCGGGGCTGGCGCGAACAGATCGCTCCTGAACTTTTGCAGGCCATGACCGTGCGGAATACGACACGCGGGGACTATTCCGCATTGTTATTACTCGTCGGTTGGCTGCTGGCGGTGATTGCGATTGCGGGGCCCACCTGGAAACAGGAACCGAATCCGTTTGCCGACGATGCGGCGCCGTTGATGATTCTGCTCAAAGCGGACAAGAGTATGGATCAGCCAGATCCGCTGCCGTCAGCAATTGAACGGGCTCGATTGAAAGTGGACGATCTGGTTCGAATCCGCCAGGGACAACCGGTGGGGCTGATTGCATACGCGGGGTCGGCGCATCTGGTGCTGCCTCCCACGCGGGATACAACCATTGTGGCTGAGATGGCGGCCCAGATCAGTTCGGAGATCATGCCAGAACCTGGAGATCGGCTCGATCTGGCGTTGCAGAAAGCGGATGAAATTCTGAAGGGGGGCGAAGCCGGAGGAACGGTACTGGTGATCGCAGACAGCGTGACAGACGATGTGTCATTACTGCAGAAGCCACAACAGAAAAGTGGTGCATTTCCGATTCAGTTCCTGGCACTGCGGAATGATGCTTCCCTGCAACGGGCGGCTGAAGCAGTGCAGGCTTCTCTGGTGGAACTGACGCCGGACGATGCCGACGTGATTGCGATCGCGAAAGCGGCCGAGCGGAAGTCAGTGGTGGGAGTGGCAGGTGAAGATCAGCGCTGGGAGGAAATGGGATACTGGCTGGTGCCTTTCCTGGCGGTGATTGTGGCAGCCGGGTTCCGTCGCGAGAAACAGTTCAACGGCAGGGAGGTCCAATGAGAGTCTCCCTGGTGCTGATCGTTGCCTTATCGTGGACGGGCTGGTGGCTGACGCCGGACCAGCGGGGGCAGCGTCTGTTTCGAGACAAACAATATCGGCAGGCGGCGGAAGCGTTTACGGACCCTGAGTGGCAGGGGGCGGCCTGGTACCGGGCGGGAGAGTTCGAACAAGCGGCGCAGGCCTTTGCACGGGGTTCGAGTCCCGATGCGCGGTTTAATGCGGGAAACGCCTGGATGCTGCTGGGAAAATATGAGCAGGCGATTGCGGAATATGAGCGGGCGTTGAAACTGCGTCCCGGTTGGAAAGCAGCGGAGGAGAATCGTGCGTTGGCAGAAGCCCGGGCGAAACTGAGGGAAACGAAAGGGGGCGACCTCGGCGATCAGCAGGAAGGCGCGGACGAAGTGGTGTTCGACCTTAATAAAGAACGCGGGGGACAGGATACGCAAATTGCCGGGGAGCAGGCAGCATCGGATAACGCCGTTCAGGCGATCTGGTTACGACGCGTGCAGACGAACCCGGCTGACTTTCTCCGCTCTAAGTTCGCGTATCAGTCTGCACTGCAGCAGGAAGGAGCAGCGGAATGAGAGTCGCATTGTTTCTGATGCTGTTACTGATGAGCTCGCTGTCGCGGGGACTGATGGCTGCAGAAGTGGAACCGGCGCAGATTCAGATCAAGGAGCAAACCTGGTGGGTGGGGCAGCAGGTTCCCTTTACGGTGCAGTTGCGGGCTCCAGGTTCGTTTTCCGGAGCGGCGGTGTTTTCCCTGCCTGAGATTCCGCGGGTAGTGATTATTAAGACGGGCAGTCCGGTGGTGTCTTCCGAGGAGATCGAGGGCAAAACCTGGTTCGTGCAGACTCATGACTTCGCTCTGTTTTCGCAACAGAGTGGAACGGTAACGATCCCGAAGTTCACAGTGCGGTTCAGTCATAAAGATGGTTTTACCGGACCGGTGCACGATCAGAGTGCGCAGGTGCCCGCAGCCCAGGTGAAAATCGAGCGACCGCCGGGCTGTTCTGCCCAGGACTTTCTGGTCACTACCGACTCATTCAAACTTAAGGAACGCTGGGATCCCCAACCGGGGAGTGCCGCGCAAGGAGCCGTGTATCATCGAACGATTACCCAGGAGGCGGACCAGGTAACCGGGATGGCACTGGCGCCTCCCCCTGAAGCGGTGCCTGCGGGGGTGCGGCTTTATCTGGGACAGCCGACGGTGAGTGACCAGACGGAGCGTGGCGTTTTCATCGGGACGCGCGTGGATACCTTGACCTATCAGTTGCAGGAAGCGGGGACCTGGACCTTACCGGCGATTCGTTATCAGTGGTGGGACCCAGAGAAGAAAACCTTCGGTTCCCAGACATTGCCCGCGGTGACGTTTGAAGTGCAAGGGACTGCCATTCCTGTCACTAATGCTCCTGCAATGGCTTCCTCGAAATCGATTTATATCAGGTTGGCAATGCTCAGCATCTGCCTCGCAGTCATCTTCTGGCAACGAAGACGAATCGGAAACGGCCTGCGGAAGATCGGACAATACTGGAATTCACCGGAGCGCGTGGCTGCGCGAAAGCTGCTGACCAGTTGCAGGACCAATGATCCTCGTGAGACGCAGATAGCCTGGCAGATCTGGTTGAACTGCCGGGGAGCGGATTCTTCAATCAGCCCGGAACTCAAAGCGGCGGTGCAGGAACTTCAGAGTACGTTGTATGGTGTGAATGAGTCGGGAGACTGGCAGGGAGCGAGACTGGCAGCAGCCTTTCGTGCGGATCAGAGAGCGGACAAAAAGTCTGGTCTGAAGAAGCAGAGTGTGTTGCCGGCGTTGAACCCGAGATGAAGGCACAACGAGGTACTACGGCGCCCGTCACCAAATAAAAAATGGTCGTTGCAAATCACTATTAATTAAGTGCTTACAACGACCATTATTTTGAATACGGAGAGAACGGGACACTCCTCAAGCATCAATGTAAAGTGTAACAAAATCGTCACTTATGACGCAACGTGTTGTGCTTGCAAGATTTATGGATTGTCAGGTTTATCCATCTCTGGTCAGGGATTCTCAGGATTGGTCAGTGTGAATGACACACTGTGCCAATCATGAGTTGTCTGATTGTCCCTGACCGGGAGATGACAATGAACCGTATTAGCCCCCTGAAACCGCGCAGCGGAAAAGTCCTGAATGTGCTGGTGGCTGCCCGTATCAGCGGTTGCCAGAATCAGAAGGAGCTTAGTTTGGAAGACCAGGCTGACCATGCTAAGCAGGACATTGAAGAACTATACGATGGTCCTTGTGAGTTCGACATTATTTCAGCAGTCGCTAAAGGAGAAAGACTCGATCGAGACGAACTCGAAGTCGTCGCTGCGAAAATTCTAACGGATCACTATGACGTCTTATATATGGAGGATGTTGGTCGGCTTGTCAGAGGTACTGCGGCGGTCGAAATATGGGGGATGGCTGTGGACCGAAACATGAGGTGCATTGCTCCCAATGATGGCTGTGATACAGCAGAACCAACTTGGGAAGAAGATCTGATTTCTGCCTGCAAAGACCATGTGAGCCACTGTGCTCATACGTCACGTCGTATTAAACAGAAACAGATGAATCGATTTAAGCGTAATGGCGGTGCACTTCCGCTTACAGTTTACGGATATATAAAACCCGAAGGGGCGAAATACTATAGCGAACTCGAAAAAGATGAGACTGCAACCCCCTACCTGAAACAGGGCCTGGCGATTCTATCGCGAACCCAGAATTGGACGGCGGTTGCGGACTACTTCAATTCCAACTCGGTCCCGACTGGACCCTATTGTCGGAACGACAAATGGGACGGTGCCATGGTTAAACGGCTGTTTCATAATCCCATCCTCAAAGGTAAGCCACAACGAGGGGCGCGCCACAGCGTTAAGCAGAATTCAACCGGTCGACGTATCTCGAAAATAAATCCAGACGGGCCGACTTACCGTGAAGAACCCCATTTAGCGCATTTCACAGCAGATGAATTGGATTCGGTGCTGCAGGAAGTGGATGAGCAGCATAAAAAACTGGGCCGAAGTAATTTCTCAGGCGATCATACACCTGGCACTAGAAAACGGTCACGTTTCCCTGGGCAGCGTGCAACATGTTTCTACTGCGGCAGAGAGATGGTCTGGGGAGGGAACGGTGTACGTGATAATCTCATGTGTAACGGCGCCCGTAAATACAAATGCTGGAACTCATTCAGCTTCAACGGGCCCAAGGCAACAGCAAAGATTGTTGATGCAATCACAGCTAAACTGGATGCTCTAGACGGCTTCCAAGAGCAGTTTTTAGATCTCGTCAGGCTGATGAATACACATTTGAATAACGATCAGGATGAGGAACGTCAGCTTAGGGCTGAAAAAAACAGATTGCAGCAGGAACGCGATAGATTAAAATCTCGTATCCTGGAACTAGGCGAACGTGACTTACTAGTTGAAATGCTAGATGAGTTAGAACAGCAGGAAGTCGAATTGGAGCGGCGCCAAAATCGGTTCATTCTCCGTTCTCGGAACAGACCCCAGATCCCTGATTCAGTGGGAGAAGTTCGCGAACGCTTCCATGCCTCGTTTCATGAACTGGCTGTCAGCTCCTTCGAATGTGGTGATCTACTACGTCAACTCGTACCAGAGATGCATGTTTATATGGTGCAACTGATTGATGGGGGGAACATTGTGCCTCGTGCCCGTGTTAAGCTTTCACTGGGTGGTATGGTGACAGGGATCGAAACAATGCCTGAGCTTGATCAATTCTTAACTCGTGAATTTACACTGGATTTATTTGATCCCCCGACACGAGAACGAATTCGCGAAGAAGTAGTTCGTCGCACTAATCAGAGACAGTATCAGCATCAGATCGCTAGCGAGCTGAATACACATCTGGCGACCGTCCAACGAGCTTTAAAACTGGACAGGCTGCTGCAAGAACGCAGTCTGTCCTGTCCATATGAACTTCTAACGGGCCCTCCTGCGGAGGAAGAAAACAGAAAGGTAAAAAGGAGTCGGAACAACCGCTATAACTTCGAACCACTGCCGGGATACATCCCACCTCAGATCTGATATTCACCCTGAATTCATCATGCTTGTGTCTCATGACCTCATACTAAAAAGTATGAGGTCATTTTTTATTAATTCTGCTGTCATGGCAGCCAGCTATTGTTAAAGCATGGTCCTGGATCGAAAGGAGTTATTGAGCACCTGAATTACAGTGTGCCTTTAAAATGTCTGGCATGGATATGTAGCGCGCAATTAAGTTGATGAAACTGAATAACAGTCAGAAATTCAATAATATCGTAAAAGTCGGGAGCTCTTTTCATCATGAAAAAACCACAAAGAAAACTGATACCATCACACACTGTTCGAAATCAGCCAGTAGCTAGACAAAGCCCGCTTTTCGAACTGATGGTGCTTGTTGCTGAAGATGTTTGTAAAAAACTGGAAAGTCCATCTGCTTGTAAAGGAAAGTTGAACTCTGATTCTGCCCAAGAACATTTAATTTAAAATTTTCATCATTATCCCAAAGAGTATTATTGATTCACTACCTAGATTCTCTGGCCGATCTTCAGATCGGCCAGAGCCTATTTTTTATTAACGGGTATGATGAAAATCAAGTCGCACTGTCAGCAAATAAGTCGTTGCCTGCGTCCGCAGAACCGTGTGTAATTAATGGTACCGGGTCACGGGACGAGGTGCGATCTGTTTTCCCAATCTATGGTATGAGTGGGTCATTCACCTCGGGGGCTGGCCGATGATAGCTATGGGTCTCGAACCCGTTTTTTTAACTGGCCACCCCGCGGCCCACCCGG